>JANXYT010000164.1 GCA_025355915.1 Holophagaceae bacterium | reverse complement strand
CACGCAGCCAGGTGGATCGGTTCATGTCGGCCTCCGAGCGATGGTTTCACCAGGATATAGCGATCGACCCGGCCAGGAAGGGCTCTGTTTTGCGAAATATCGCCCTTAGGAGCTGGAACGGAATAAGCGATTGCCATCGCGCAGGGTGCCGGGCAAGCGAGCCAAGAAGGCCGAGGTTCCAGCGGAGCGGGACTCCGTGAACCGAGGCCAGCGCAGGATCGCGCCGCCCGCCACCCCGCGCCCGTAGGGTTGGCGCCCATCCGCGCGCCCCGCGGCGTCAGCGCCCTTGAACAATGAACCACATTGCCCTGCGGGCACTTCCTTGCGGATGCATCGCGACTGGGCGCCAACGATGGCAACAATTGTTCCGTTCCAGCTCCTATCGGAGCAATTTCTTCCTGAATTCCCGGACGTCCGCCTCGATGGCGGCAGAGGCCTTGGCCTGGATCCGGCGGAAGCGGGCCAAGGCCTCCTGGCCCAGCGGGGTCACCCGTGCACCGCCCCCCCGCAGCCCGCCCTTGGCGGCTGTCACCACGGGCGAAGGGAAGCACTGGTTCATCTCGTCCACCAGCATCCAGGCTTTGCGGTAGCTCATGTCCAGCTCGCGGGCCGCGGCGGAGATGGAACCGGTGCGGCCAATGGCCTCCAGGAGGTCGGCCTTGCCCTGGCCGATGGCGATGTTCTCCCCCACGGCGATGCGGATGCGGATGGTGACGGGCTGGGAGAGGGCCTTGGCCATGGTGGATCCCTTGCTTCCGACCATTTCAGCATGGCGCGCCAACTCTGCTAGAACAAAGGCATGGATCCCACCAACGCGGACAAGCTGGCCCGGCGAACCCTCCGGGCCCTGCTCTTTCCGGAGACGCCCCGGTACTTCCCCTGGGCCCGTCCGGTTCAGCTCGTCCTGCGGAGCATCCACATTGCGGCCATGGCCTTGGTGGTGGGCGGCCTCCCTTTCGGGGCGGATTTCCATACCCTCCGCAGCGCCATCCTCATCACGGTGGCCAGCGGCCTCCTGTTGTTTGCCGTGGACCTCGCCCGGGACCTGGCCATCCTGACCCAGGGCAGCGGCGTGGCCGTGCTGCTGAAGCTCGCCCTGCTTGGCCTGGGCGCACTGCAACCTGCCACACGGCTGCCCTGGTACCTGGCCGCCACGCTGGTGGCCTCGGTGGGTTCCCACATGCCGGGCTCCTGGCGCCACTTCTCCTTCCTCACTGGTCAGGTCATGAGGTACCCCGACTGATGCTCAGCCCCGCAGAAGCCCTCAAGCTCATCCTGGAGCGCGTCTCGCCCCTTCCCGCTGGACCGCAGCCGCTGCAGGACCTCCTCGGCCGGGCTGTGGCGGAGGATCTCCACGCCACAGGGATGGTGCCGCCCTTCACCAATTCGGCCATGGATGGTTACGCGGTACGGTCGGGGGATCTGGCCGAGGCGACTCCCGAGCATCCGGTGCGCCTGCGGGTCATGGGCGATCTCGCCGCCGGGAGCGTTCCGCTTGGCGCCGTGGGGGTGGGTGAGGCCTTGCGCATCATGACCGGCGCCCCGCTGCCGGAGGGCGCCGACACGGTGGTGCCCGTGGAAGACACCACCCGCGGCGACGACTGGGTAGAGCTGCGCAAGCCGCTCCGGGCAGGCATCCATATCCGCCTCGCGGGTGAGGACCTGCAGGAGGGTCAGTTGCTCGTGAAGGCGGGTCAGGGCCTGCGGCCCGGTGACCTCGGGGTGCTGGCGGCCGCGGGTCATGCGGTGGTGAACGTTCATCCCCGCCTCCGGGTCGCCGTGCTCACCACGGGGGATGAACTGGTGGACGTTTCCGAGCGCCCCGGCCCCGGCCGCATCCGCGACGCCAACATCCACGCGGTGTGCGCCCAGGTGACCGCCTGCGGGGCCACCCCCGTGCCCTACCCGCGGGTGCCGGATGACCGCGACACGCTGCTGAAGGTTCTCCGCACGGCCCTGGAGGCCGATGTGGTCCTCACCACCGGTGGCATTTCCGTGGGGGACTACGACTTCATGAAAGGCCTGCTGGAGGAACTGGGCGCCGAACGGATCTTCTGGAAGGTGGCGCAGAAACCCGGTGGCCCCCTGGGGTTCTGGATGCTGGGCGGCAAGCCCATCTTTGGCATTCCCGGCAACCCCGTGGCCGCCATGCTCATGGTCGAGGAATATGTGAGGCCAGCCCTGCGGAAGCTGATGGGCTTCGCGAAGCTGCATCGCCCCCTCGCTGAAGCGAGGATGGAAGGTGGCTGGAGCGGCAGGGCCGACGATCTGCGTACCACCTTCCTGCGGGTCGTGGCGCGGCGGGAGGCCGGGCAGCTCCACGCCCGGCTCACGGGGCCTCAGGGATCGGCCATTCTTTCGTCCATGCTCATCGCGAACGCGCTGGCGGTGATCCCGGCGGGCGTGGATCTCGTGGAAGCCGGCGGAATGGTCTCGCTCCACCTCACCGAAGAGGCGGAGGATCACTGAAGGAGGACACCATGGCCATCCGGGTGGTGCGGCTGGGCAGTCCCCGGGTGCCGGGGGAGGGCTTGCGGATCGGCACGGTGCGCCGTCCGCCGCGGGGCGTGCCCAAGGCCGAGTTCGCCTCCCGCGACTTCTATGACGTGTGGCTGCCAGAGGCGGCGCCGAGCGAGGAACTGGTGAAGCTGGCCCAGTCCGCAGTCAGTGACCGGGATTGGGCCGCCTTCAAGCGCCATTACCGGACGGAGATGGGGCAGCCGGACAAGGCGCGGCTCCTGGCATTGTTGTCGGCCCTGTCGCGGCAGACGGACCTTTCCGTGGGCTGCTACTGCGAGGATGAAACGCGATGCCACCGCTCGGTGCTGCGGGACCTCCTGGCCGAGCACGGTGCCGAGCTCCGGTGATCGGGTCCCGTCCGGGACCATGGCACACTGAATGCCTACCCTGAGGTCCCTCATGAGTGCTGAACCATCGTTCCGCGAGAAGTACCGTTTCCCTGCCAGCTACTGGAACGCGAACCTCACCGAGCTGTTCGAGCGCGCCGCCTACTACTCGATGGCCAGCTTCATCGTCATCTACCTTGGGCGCCTGGGCCTGGGTGACTACTGGCCCAGCACGCTGAACGGCGTGCTGTGGTTCCTGGTCTACTTCCTCCCCATCCTCAGCGGCACCATCGCGGATCAGATCGGTTTCCGCCGCAGCCTGTTGATCGCCTGCGTGCTGCTGGTGGGCGGCTACTTCCTCATGGGCTACCCGGTCTGGTTCGGCGGACAAACCATGACCCTTCAGGCCGGGAAGGAGGTCACGGCGGGCCTCGGCGTGATGGTGCCCGTGGCCATGGCCATCGTGCTGATCGGGATCGGCGGCTCCTTCGTGAAACCCTGCATCGCGGGCACCGTGCAACGCACGCACCTGGGCAAGGCCACGCTGGCCTTCGCCATCTTCTACATGGTGATCAATGTCGGCAGCGTCTTCGGCCGCATTTCGGCCTTCATCGTGCGGACCAAACTTGGGAAGCTCGACACCATCTTCCTCGTGTCCATGGTGGCGGCGGTGCTGGCCTTCCTGGTGGTACTGCTGCTCTACCGCGATCCCGTATCTACCGTCGATCCGAACAAACCAAAGCGCAGCATCACCGACATTTTCTTTGGCATGTTCAAGGTCTTACGCAGCGGGCGCTTCGCCCTGTTCCTGGTGGTGAGCAGCGGGTTCTACTTCATCTACAACCAGGTCTACAACGTGCTGCCGCTCTATGTGAAGAAGACCGTGGAACTCACGCCGGCCATGGACCTCTACACCATGGCCAACCCCATCACCATCGTGCTGTTCCAGCTGCTCATCACGAAGCTATTCGGCAAGCTGCCGCCCATCAAGTCCATCATTATCGGCACCGTGATCATCGGCCTGGCCATGC
>JANXYT010000160.1 GCA_025355915.1 Holophagaceae bacterium | reverse complement strand
GGATCCACCTCCCAGGACTTGTGGCCGGTGTAGAGCTCGTCCATCTCCACGCGGTCCGTGGTGTAGTCTTCGGCCTGCACGCCGATGGCATCGGCCTTGATGCGCAGATTCGTGTCCTTGGTGACGAGGACCACCTGCTCCTTGAGGGTCTGCAGAAGTTCGCGGGCACAGGCCAGGATCTGGTTATCGGCCTTGTTCTTGTCTGCGGACAAGATCCCCAGGTCCAGGCTGTGGGGGGCCACGTCCACCTTCAGGGTTCCACCGTTGCCCAGGGGCACGCCACTGCTGAGGCTGCCGGTGGACCGCAGCTTGTCCAGCAGACGCGATACGGTGCGGGCGTTGCGCCCGACTTCGGTCTGGTCCTTCTTGAAGTGGTCCACCTCCTCGATGACCACGATGGGCAGCACCACATCGTGTTCCTGGAAATGGAGGATGGAGTTGGGATCGTGCAGGAGGACGTTCGTATCCAGGACGAAAACTTTCTTGCTGGATGGCGGGACCAAAGAAACCTCCAGGGTTGGCCGGAGCCTACCACCAAGCGCTCCGGCTTGCACGGCTAGGCTTGCGCCCTCAGAAATGGGAAGATGGCCACCCGCTTGGAGATACCCATATGAGGATCCTTCCCATGGCCCTCGCCATCACCGCCGCCCTCGCCGCCCAGTCTCCCCTGAGCTATCCACCCACCCGGAAAGCCGCCGTCGTGGAGGATTTTTTCGGCATCAAGGTGGCTGACCCTTACCGCTGGCTGGAGGACGACAACAGCCCGGAAACCAAGGCCTGGGTTGAGGCCCAGAACCAGGTCACCTTCGGTTACCTGGAGCAGATCCCCCAGCGGGCCAAGCTCCGGGAGCGCATCACCCAGCTCTGGGATTTCGAGAAGTTCAGCGCCCCGTTCAAGCGCGGCCAACGCTATTTCTATTCCTACAACACCGGCCTTCAGAATCAGTCGGTCCTGTTCGTCACCGAGGATCCTAGGGCCAAGGGCCGGGTGCTGCTCGATCCCAACACGCTGAGCAAGGACGGGACCGTGGCCCTCAGCGGGATCAGCCTCACGGAGGATGGTCGCCTCCTGGCCTATTCCATCTCCGTGGCCGGGTCGGACTGGCAGACCTGGAAGGTCCGCGAGGTGGCCACAGGGAAGGATCTGCCCGACGAGATCCTTTGGTCCAAGGCCAGCGGCGCCTCCTGGTTGAAGGACGGCAGCGGCTTCTACTACAGCCGCTACGAAGCTCCCAAGGAGGGCGGGGCGCTCACGGGCGTCAACAACAATCACCTGCTTTGCTTCCACAAACTGGGCACGGCCCAGGCGGAGGACAAGCTCATCTACCAGCGCCCCGATCAGCCCGAGTGGTATCTGGGTGGAACCGTGACCGATGATGGCCGCTGGCTGGTCATCACCGGCAGCAAGGGCACCAACCCTGAAACCAGCGTGTTCCTCAAGGATCTAAGCAAGCCAAACAGTCCCGTCGAACCCTTCCTGGATCGCATGGATGCCAGTTATGGCGTAGTGGATAGCGAGGGCGACCGGTTCTTCGTCAGCACCAATCAGGGCGCACCCCGCAACCGGCTGGTGGCCATCCGCAAGGGCCAGACTGATCCGTCCAAATGGGCGGAGATCATTCCCCAGGCCAAGGGCAAGGACGTGCTGGAATCGGTGTCCCTGGTGGGCGGACGCTTCGTGGCGACTTGGATGCGGGATGCCCACTCCGCCATCGAGTTCTTCGACCTGAAGGGCAAGAAGACGGGCTCACTGGCCCTTCCCGCGCTGGGCACGGCCGGCGGATTCGGCGGGCGGCGCGAGGACATGGAAACCTTCTACACCTTCGGCAGCTTCACCTATCCCGGAACCATCTACCGCCTGGATCTGAAGACGGGGAAGAGCACGGTCTTCCGCACGCCGAAGGTGGCCTTCAAACCCGCCGACTATGAGGTGAAGCAGGTCTTCTATCCCAGCAAGGACGGCACCCAGATCCCCATGTTCCTGGTGCACAAGAAGGGCATCCAACTGGACGGCCAGAATCCGACCCTGCTCTACGGCTACGGGGGCTTCAACGTATCGCTGACGCCCGGCTTCTCGGTGTCTCGCATGGTCTGGCTGGAGATGGGGGGCGTCTACGCCATGCCCAACCTCCGCGGCGGCGGCGAGTACGGCCTGGAGTGGTACGACGCGGGCCGAAAGGACAAGAAGCAGAATGTTTTCGACGACTTCATCGCGGCGGCCGAATGGCTCATCGCCCACAAGGTGACGTCCACCCCGAAGCTGGCCATCAACGGCGGCAGCAACGGTGGTTTGCTGGTGGGGGCCTGCCTCATCCAGCGCCCGGACCTGTTCGGCGCGGCCGTTCCTGATGTCGGCGTCATGGACATGCTGCGCTTCCACAAGTTCACCCTGGGCTGGGGCTGGAAGAGCGACTACGGCAGCAGCGAAACGAAGGAAGGTTTCAACACCCTCATGAAGTACTCGCCCCTGCATACCATCAAGCCCGGCGTGAAGTATCCGCCGACCCTTGTGACCACAGGCGACCACGACGACCGCGTGGTGCCCGCCCACAGCCACAAGTTCACGGCCACGCTGCAGGCCGCGCAGGCCGGCCCCGCGCCCATCCTCACCCGCATCGAAACCAGCGCCGGCCACGGCGCGGGCAAGCCCACAGACAAGGCCATCGCTGAACGCGCCGATGTCTTCGCCTTCCTGGTGAAGAGCCTCGGGATGAAGCCCTGACGACTGGCTTAACCTTGTGTTACGAGGTATCCTGAAGGACATCATCGCGCGTGTCCTTCAGGAGGCCCTTTCATGTCGCTTTCTCTGTCCCGAACCTGCCTGCTGGCCCTGGTGGCCACGGCTCTGGTGGCCCAGACGCCGCTGAATTACCCCGTCACGCGAAAGGGCGAGGTGGTGGTCGATTACCACGGCACCAAGGTGGCCGATCCCTACCGCTGGCTGGAGGATGATCGTTCCGCGGAAACCACCGCCTGGGTGGAGGCCCAGAACCAGGTCACGCAGGCCTATCTGGGGCAGATCTCCGAGCAGAAGGCCATCGAAGCCCGGATGACCCAACTCTGGAACTACGAAAAGTTCGGGACTCCCAGCAAGCACGGAAAGGACTACACCTACTCCCACAACTCAGGACTCCAGAACCAGGCCGTCATCTACCTCACCAATCGCCTGGAGGAGAAGGGTCGTGTGCTCTTCGATCCCAACGCCTTGAGCAAAGATGGCACCGTGTCGCTCGGAGGCATGCGGTTCAGCGAGGACGGCGCCTTCGTCGCCTACAGCCTCTCCAAGGGCGGCTCCGATGTGAGCACATGGAAGGTCCGCAACGTGGCCACCGGAGCAGATCTGCCCGACGCCTTCCCGGCGGGTCGCCTGGGCGTGAATGCCTGGGCCAAGGATGGCAGCGGCTTCTACTACACCGACTACCCCAAGGTGGAGGCCGGGAAGGCCCTCACCGCCGTCTACAAGAACCAGAAGCTGTTCTTCCACAAGCTGGGCGACCCCGTGAAGAAGGACGCGGTGGTCTATGAACGGCCCGATCAGCCTGACTGGGGCTTCGGCGCTGACGTGACCGATGACGGCCACTGGCTGATCATCTCCCAGCGCCAGGGCACGGAGCGGAAGAACCGGGTCTTCCTGAAGGATCTGCGGAAGGCCGGCAGTCCCGTGGTGCCCCTGTTCGACCGGTACGACGGTTCCTACGCCATCCTCGGCAACGACGGCGACACCTTCTACCTGCATACCGACGCCGGCGCCCCGCGCCACCGGATCGTGGCCGTGGATCTCAAGGATCCGAAGCCGTCCGCCTGGAAGGACCTCGTCCCCGAAGGGAAGGGACGGGATGTCCTCGCCGCGGCGGATCTCTTCGGCAACACCTTTGCCGTCACCTGGAAGATCGATGCCCTCAACAGCGTGAAGCTCTATGACCTGAGGGGCCGCTTCCTCAGGGAGATCCGCCCCCAAGGGCTGGGCAACCTCAGCGGCTTCAATGGCCGCCGCGAGGACACCGAGACCTTCTACACCTTCACGTCCTACAATCAGCCGCCCACCCTCTACCGCTACGACCTCAAGACCGGCACCAGCACCGTGTTCCGCCAACCCAAGGTGGACATCAAGCCCGCCGAGTACGAGGTCAAGGAGGTCTTCTACCCCAGCAAGGACGGCACGAAGGTCCCCATGTTCCTCGCCTACCGCAAGGGGCTGAAGCTGGATGGTACCAACCCGACGCTGCTCTATGCCTACGGCGGCTTCAACATCGCCCAGTCCCCCAACTATTCGCCCGTGGCTCAGGTCTGGATGGAGATGGGCGGCGTCTACGCCGTGGCCTGCCTCCGGGGCGGCAGCGAATACGGAAAGACCTGGTGGGAGGCCGGCAAGCGGGAGACCAAGCAGAACGTTTTCGACGACTTCATCGCCGCCGCCGAGTGGCTCATCAAGGAGAAGTACACCAGCACCCCCAGGCTTGCCATCCACGGCGGATCCAACGGTGGCCTGCTGGTGGGCGCCTGCATGACCCAGCGCCCGGACCTCTTCGGCGCCTGTCTCCCCGCCGTGGGGGTGATGGACATGCTGCGGTACCACACCTTCACCATCGGGTGGATGTGGAAGAGCGACTACATGTCCAGCGACACCCCGGAGGGCTTTGCGAACCTCATCAAGTACTCGCCGTTGCACAACCTGAAACCCGGAGTGAAGTATCCGCCCACGTTGGTGACCACAGGCGACCATGACGACCGCGTGGTGCCGGCCCACAGCCACAAGTTCATCGCGACCCTGCAGGCCGACCAGGCCGGCTCCGCCCCCGTGCTCACCCGCATCGAGACCAACGCGGGTCACGGTGCCGGCAAGCCCACCACCAAGCAGATCGCCGAACGCGCCGACCAGTGGGCCTTCCTTGTGAAGAACCTCGGCATGAAGCTGCCCGCAGGATTCGCCCAGTAGTTGATTCCAGCGGCCTCCCAGGGCAAACTGGAAAGCGAGCGCCAACTTAGCTCAGTTGGTAGAGCAGCTGATTCGTAATCGGGTGTAATAACTAAAAACAACGAACTTCGCGATATTCGAAAAGGCCCGTCACCACTAGGTTTCGGGCCTTTTTCTCGCTTCAATGATCGTGTTGAGAGATGTGTCCGGATGTTGAGTTAAGTTCTTTGTTTTTGATCGATGTTTGGAATCCGGCGTGTACTGGGCGTGTACGTCCCGCACAGGAACTATCAGCCGGTTTAGCGTCAACTGGTCTCAATGACACTCGCTTGTTCGGGGTTCAGCATGGATACCGGTGGCAAGATAATCCAATGCCGCTTGCTATTGGTGCATCCTGAACCGCCCGGTATTTCTTGGACAGATGGTTGAGTGTATTCACGCGGCGGCTCCGGTGCCAAGGAGGTCCTTACGGACCTGGGCGGGAGGCCGGTGGTTGTGGCGTTCGATGAGCCACTGGTGGTTGTAGAGATCACGGA
>JANXYT010000159.1 GCA_025355915.1 Holophagaceae bacterium | reverse complement strand
ATGGGTGACACGGGCCTGACCGGCCGCAAGATCATCGTGGACACCTACGGCGGCACCGGGCACCACGGCGGCGGCGCCTTCTCCGGCAAGGATCCCAGCAAGGTGGACCGCAGCGCCGCTTACATGGGCCGCTACATCGCCAAGAACATCGTGGCCGCGGGCCTGGCCGATCGCTGCGAGATCCAGCTGGCCTACGCCATCGGCGTGGCCGAGCCCGTGTCCATCGCCGTGGACACCTTCGGCAGCGGCCAGGTTTCGGATGAAGCCCTTGCCCGCGCCGTGCGCGAGATCTTCAGTTGCACGCCCAAGGCCATGATCGAGGCCCTGGACCTGCGCAAGCCCATCTACCGCGCCACCGCCGCCTATGGCCACTTCGGCCGCCCCGAGTTCAGCTGGGAAAAAACGGACAAGGTCGAGTTGTTGAGGAAGGCGGCGAAGTAGCTGTCGGCTGTCAGCTAACCAGCCACCTCCACCCGGTCCCGGCCGCCCTGTTTCGCGCGGTACAGGGCTTCGTCGGCGTGCTTCAGGAGGTCCTCGGCGTTGGGGACTTCCCCCTGGCCATCCCGGGCAGCGACACCCATGCTGACGGTCTTCTTCACCGTAACGCCATCGAGCTGGTGTTCGAGCGCAGCGAATTTCTGACGCAGGTTCTCGGCCACCATGAGCGCGGCAGGAATGTCCGTGTGGGGCAACACCAGGGTCAATTCCTCGCCCCCGTAGCGCGCGGCAAGATCCGTGGTGCGCACGCCGGCCTTGAGCATGGCGCCGATGTTCCGGAGCACCTCGTCACCCATGGCGTGGCCGTGGGTGTCGTTCACCTGTTTGAAATGGTCGATGTCGATCATCACCACGGACAGCGGCGTCTTGTAGCGGCGGGCCCGCTGGACTTCCTCCTCCAGGCGCGTCATGAGTCGCCGACGGTTGGCCAAGCCAGTGAGCACATCGGTGACCGAGAGCGCTTCGAGCTTGGTATTCGTCTCACGCAGTTCGTCCTGGAGGAGCTTCAGCTTGGTGTGGATGCGCACCCGCGCCAGCAGCTCCTTCTCGTGGAAGGGTTTGGTGACGTAGTCCGAGGCGCCCCGCTCGAGGATTTCGGCTTTGTGGTCCAGGTCGTCCTCGGCGGTGAGGATGATGACCGGAATCTGCGCCAGTTCCTTGCGGCTGGCCTTGAGGCCCAGGAACTTGAGGCCGTCGAAGCCAGGCATGACGAGGTCGCAGAGCACCAGATCCGGTGGGGTCTCCATGATGGTCTTGAAGGCCGTGAGGCCGTCCGAGGCCTCCATGAAGTGCGTGAAGGCGCCGTCCTTCATGAGGACGGCCTTGATTTCGCTGCGGATCATCGCGTTGTCGTCGACGATGAGGATGCGGCCAGCCATCAGATGTCTCCTGCGGCCGTTTGGAGCCGTGTCACCCAGGCCTTCCAGGCTTGGGAATCGAAGGGAAGGGCCGGTGGCAGATGGCGGCGCATGGAGCGCGTGGCCTCTAGGGCCGGCGCCCAGAGGGATTCGGGCAGGCGCCCCGCCGCTTCCCCGCAGGCGGTCCAGCCTTCGGGTGACTGGCAAACCAGCAGCCACTGGTGGCCAGCCTCCAGGGATAGCCTCACCCGGTCGTCCCAGCTCCAATCCGCGCAGCCGCCCATTTCCAGATCGTCCGGCAGGAAGCGGCCTTGGATCCCCCAG
The DNA here is from genome assembly GCA_025355915.1 of Holophagaceae bacterium. GTDB lineage: Bacteria > Acidobacteriota > Holophagae > Holophagales > Holophagaceae > Geothrix. The sequence continues at coordinate 1,611 of JANXYT010000159.1, read as the reverse complement.
GGATTGTCGGCCACCGAGCCCCGGTGCAGGCTTGCGGGGAGGGCGCCGCTGGCGGGAGTGCGAAGGTGCGCCACCATCACGAGGCGGTCGGGGTGCGCCAGGGGGATGAAGGCTTCGGCGTTGCGATTCACGCCTGCCAAGTCTCCCAGGACGGGCAGCCCCTGGTGGCTGTCCAGGGTGGTGCCGCCCAGCCCCGGGAAATGCTTGAGGCAGCCCCGTGTGCCAGTGGCTTCCAGCCCGTGCAGAAAGGCACCAGCGGCGGCGGCGGCCTCGGCGGAATTCTCGCTCGCGGCGCGATCCCCGATGCCGGCGCCGGGATGGCCATCCCAGAGGTCCAGCACGGGCGCAAAGTCCACATTGAAGCCCAGCATCCGCAGGCCCTCGCCCCACAGCTGACCCCAGGCTGAACAGGCGCTTGCACCGCCGCGGGTCCACAGGTGGCGAAGGGGTGGGGTCGGTCCCGTCCAAGGACGCAGGCGGCTCACGGGCCCGCCTTCCTGGTCGAGCGCCACGGCCAGGGGAAGGTCCGCTCCGAACCGGGCCTGGAGGCCATCGATGAGGGCTCGGCAGCGGGCGGGGCCGCCCTCTGGATCCGGGTCCAGGTTGCGAGCGAAAAGGATGACGCCTCCTGGCCTGAAGGGCAGGTGTACCTCGGCTGGGTCGAGACCGCGGAAGCCGGTCCAGAGAAGCTGTTCAGGGCTGCGCATCCCGTTACTTTACCCGGAGGACGAGTTCCAGGTGACGGGCCAGAAGCAGGAACCCCGGATCCGTCTCCACGAAGGCGGAGCGGGCCTCGAAGCCGAGGTACAGCCAGCCGGCATTCCCCAGGGGAAGGAGGTACTCCTCGACATACCCGAATCCCGGTGCCTTCAGCGGACCCGGCAGGGGGCGTTCCAGCCGTGGGGGCAGCGGGAGCGGTCCACGGGCCAGGAGGCGGTACAAGGTTCCGTCCGTTCCGTGCGGGTAGCAGGCCAGGCCGTCCGGGGCCCACCGGACGGAAAGGCGCTCCAGCAATGGATCCAGTGCCGCGATAAGGGACGACGCCTCCAGCCCCTGGAGGCTGAGATCGCAGAGGGCCAGGGCCTCCTGATGGGCCTCCTGCAGGTCGCGGGTGCGGCTCATGATGCGGGACTCGAGTTCCTCCTGGTAGGCACGGACCTTCTGCAGCAGGCTCGCGTGATCCAGGGCCCGGTTCAGCACCACCTCCATTTCAGCGAGGCGGAATGGCTTCTGAATCATGTCGTAGGCACCGCATTTCAGGGCCTCGATACTGGTGTCGAGGGTGGCGAAGGCGGTGATGAGGACACACAGCGTGTCTGGAAAGTGATGCCGGATCGCGCCGATGAGGGCCAGCCCCGTCTGCCCGCCTGGCATGTGGAGGTCGGTGACGACCACTGGAAACGACCGTTCGGCCATGCGCGCCAAGGCCGCCTCACCGCTGGCCACCGCTTCGGCGGAGTACCCCTGGCTTTCCAGGGCTTCCAGCAGCGTTGTCCGGACTTCGGCCTCGTCGTCGACGATGAGAATCGGCTCCTGGATCATGGGCCCACTCCCACGCCGCTGGTGCGCTCGTAGATCCGGGCTTCGACAAAGATCCTCAGCACCTCGGAG
>JANXYT010000157.1 GCA_025355915.1 Holophagaceae bacterium | reverse complement strand
TGCCAGTCCATGTAGAGCACCGTGGCCAGCATGGTCAGGGCCACGCAGACCTCGCGGACGGCTTCGGCCAGCTGGTTGCTGGCGATGCCCTGTACCGCGCCCACGTCGCTGATGCTGCGCGTGAGCAGCTCCCCCACCGGGTGCTTCTGGAAGAAAGCCAATTCCTGCATCAGGAAATGGGCGAACAGGCGCTCGCGCAGGGCTTGGGTGGCGCGGATGCCGCTGCGCACCATCAGGAGGGTGCCGGTGTAGGTGAAGAGGCCCTTCAAGGCGAAGAGCGACACCAGCAACAGGGGCACCAGCAGGCCGCTGCTCCGCAGAGCCGAGGCCTCGGGGAGGCGCGCCATGGCCCACATCCGCAGGTGCTCCAGTTGGCCGAAGAGGCCCGGCTGGGCCGCTTGCAGGGCGTGCGCTTTGCCATCGTCGAAGACGAACTTGATGGAGGCGATGAGGGCGCCCTGGCAGAGCCCGGCCAGGAGCAGGAGCAGCGAGGCCCCCGTGATGAGGGGCGCATGGGGACGCAGGTGGTCTTTGAAGAAGCGCAGGAGTTGCGACATGGTGAAGACCAGCTTAGCCGCTCTGCTCGACGCGACCGAGGCGACCGACTGCGTCGGCTACTCGACCGTCACCGTGACCGTGCTTTTTCCGTCATCGAGGCTGAAGAGCTCAGTGCCCTTGGGAGCGTTGAGGGCCTGGTCCATGAGGCGTTCCATGTCCACGCCCTTTGTCTTCGCCTGGCGCAACTGTTCATCCGAGAGGTAGCCTCCCACGGCCCGGGCCAGGCCCAGGGCCAGGCGGATGGTGAGCACCTCGGACTTGGCGCGTTCCTTCACCCGCACCACGAGGAAGCGCCCCTGGGTGGGGCCCGCGGCCTGCGGCTGGGCGCCCATGGAGAGCAGGGCCAGACGGCAGGCCTCCGAGGAGGCGTCGGCGCGGAGCCCGGCCTGGAGGACCGGCAGGGCGCGCGGATCCTTCCGCTTGGCCAGCTGCAGGGCCGCGGCGATGCGGACTTCTTCGCGGTCGTCGGACAGGGCGCTGGCCAGGCCCGCGGTGGCCGCCGCGCTGTTCCATTGGCGGATGCCCCAACAGCGCACGCGGTTCAACCGGGCCTCTTTGCCGAGGAGCCGCTGATCGGGGTGCTTGGCCAGAAAGTCCGTGTAGGCCTCGGCGGCTTCATCCCAGCGTTGGTCCTGCTCCAGGCTGGAAGCCAGCCAGTACCGGGCGTCCGCGCTCCGGGAGGAGGCGGGAAACTCCCGCAGAAGGGCCCGGTAGGCCTGGGCCGCCTCGAACCAGCGCTGGGCGTACCGCAGGTCTCGACCCTGCCGGAACAGGAGATCGGCGGGCTGCTCCGGCGCTGTCAGGACCGACGGCTCCGGCATCGCGGGCAGCACCAGCGCCGGGACCGCCATGAGGAGGGTCAAAATCATGCGCCATCTCCGCGAAGGCGGCGTTCCATGCGCTCGGACTGGGTTTCCAGGTTGTGGGCGGCGGCCCACTGCCGGAGTTCCTGGGCCCGCTCGACGGGCAAGCAGTTGTCTTCGAAGGCGACTTCGGAAAGCCAAGCATGAAGGGTGGCCCGGATGGCTTCTGCCTCCTGGAGGGGGGCTCCTTGCGCGGCGAGCTGGTGACTGGCCTCCAGCAGCGTCAGGGCCATTTCGCGCTCCTGCCGGCGGTCTTCTTCACCTTTCTTGCACAGGGTGGGGTTCTGCTCGAAATCCTGGAGGAGGGTGGTGCTCTGGCGGAAGAAGGCGATCCAGGCCCGGTCCTGGGTCCGCTTCTGGGCCAGCTGTTCCAGGCGGGCGGTGTCCCGGGCCTGGGCCTGCAGGGCCTGGGTGCGCTGGACGGTGAAGGCGGCGGGAATGAGGGCTACCAGGAGAATGGCCGCCGCTGCCAGGATCCAGGATCCGCTCCAACGCACCCGGGGCACCGGAGCCAGCCCTTGGGCCAGAGCCTGGTGGTGGCAGCCGAGGGCCAGGTGCAACTCCAGCAATCCGGCCAGTTCGGCCTGGGTGGCGGGATCCTCGGGCCAGCGTTCGGGCTGTTCGAGCAGCTCGAATAGCCGGGCTTGGTCCAGATGGCTGGGATCGAGGCGCTGGGGGTCAGGGGAGGGGGTCATGGCTGGGGTCCGAGGATCTTGCGAAGCTTCTGAAGGCTTTGAAACAGGGTGGCTTTCACGGTTCCTTCAGCGCAGCCCAAATCCTGAGCAATCCGTTTCACTGGATGCTCGTGGACATAGTAGGCAAGGACCATGGCCCGCTGCCGGGGGGTCAGACCCTCCAGGGCCCCTTGCAGGGCCTGGATTCGCCGGCTTTGGTCCACGGATTCCCAGGGGGAGGGTTGGTGAGGATCCGGTGCGTCAAAGGTCTCGGGAGGGGGTACCTCCCGCCCTCTTCTACGCAGATG
>JANXYT010000146.1 GCA_025355915.1 Holophagaceae bacterium | reverse complement strand
CCACCACCCAACCCCGCGATAGGTTTTATCCACCCTGTATTGGATGAAAAGGGCGACGACTTGGGTGATGCCCGTGAGGCTTAGAATGAAGACCAGTGTTCGAATATCAAGATTCATAAACCCCTTCCGACTTGCACCTGTGGCGCCGCGGCCAGGGATGCCTGCCATCAACTGGCGACGATGGTGGACCGGTCAGCGGATCTTCAGAGGGTTTTATCGGATCGCAGTACCCGGAACATGATCTATGTCGGGTTTGGAGCTCCCTTGGGCCTACCGGTACGTCACTCGGCCCGAGCCCTGCACCAGGCGCCCCAGCACCCAGGCGGGTTCCTCGTTCTCGTGGAGGACCGCCAGCACCTCGTCCACGCGCTCCGCCTTCACGACGAGCACCATGCCCACGCCCAGGTTCAGGGCCTGGCGGGCGTCACCGAGGCCCAGGCCGCCCTTTTCCATGAGGAAGCGGAAGAGCGCCGGAATCTGCCAGCTGGCGGTGTCGATCTCGGCGTCCAGTGTCCTGGGCAGCACACGGGGAAGGTTGTCGGTGAGGCCGCCGCCGGTGATGTGGGCCATGGCCACCAGCTGGTGCGCCTTCACCAGGGGCAGCACCGGCACCAGGTAGCTCCGGTGGATGGCCAGCAGGGCCTGGGCCACGGTCTGCGCCGTTCCTGGCAGCAGATCATTCACATCGAGCTTTTCCTGCTCGAAGCAGACCTTGCGGGCCAACGAATAGCCGTTGGTATGCAGGCCCGAGCTGGGCAGGCCAAGCAGCACATCGCCGGCGCCCATGGCGTCCAGGCGCGGCAGCAGGTCGACCTCATCCACCACGCCCACGATGGTGCCCGCCACATCCACTTCACCGGTCGCGTAGACGCCGGGCATCTCCGCCAGCTCGCCGCCGATGAGGGCGCAGCCCGAGGCCTGGCAGGCCGTGGCCATGCCCTTGACGATCTGCTCGATGACCTCGGGCTCCAGCTGCTGGGCCGCGATGTAGTCCAGGAAGAACAGGGGCCGGGCACCCTGCACCAGAATGTCGTTGAGGCAGTGGTTCACCAGGTCCTGGCCCACCGTGTCCCAGATGCCGGCGCGCCGGGCCACCTTCATCTTGGTACCCACGCCATCCATGCTGCTCACGAGGATGGGCTTGGCCTCGGCAAAGCGGGCGTCAAACAGCCCGCCGAAGAGGCCGATGTCGCTGCGGACGCCGGGGGTCTTGGTGGCCTTCACCAGGGGCTTGATGCGCTTCAGCGCCTCGTCCTGGCGGTTGATGTCCACGCCGCTGGACGCGTAACTGACCTTCTCGCTCATCGCCCCTCCCGAATCCCCCATGATCCCACAGGGCTCTTTGGACACCGAGACCAAACCTGGGATTGGGAAAGAGCCCCCTGATGGATCGGCCAGTCCCAGTCCGAAAAGCTCCAGACCAAAAACTGGAACCACAGATGACACAGATTTTCACAGATGGCCGCCGACCCAACACGCGTGGGCCCGCCGCAAGGCGGCCTCCGGCTTTGCCGGAGGCCTGTGGAAACGCCGGGGGCGGGCCCCCAAAAAGGCGCGGCCCCGGCGCTTCCACTGAAGCCCATGCTTGCGAAGCACAGCGACCAGAAGGGAACTCGGCTCCCGTTTTTAATCTGTGTGAATCTGTGGACCCAAGGCCTTATCTGCGCCATCTGCGACATATGTGGTTTCCTGCTTTTCAAGCTGAGGGTGACCGATAAGCAGGCAACGGATTTCACGGATGGGCGCTGGCCCACGCGCCTGCGTCCGCCCCCCGGGACCCCTTGGTTATGGGGTGAATCCCAACCACCCCGGCAACGCCTGTCTTTAAATCCGTGTGAATCCGTGAAATCCGTGGCCCCTGGCCTTTTCTGCGTCATCTGCAGTTCGACGACTTCAGGGCCGAGGATGGCCGATACTGGGGAAGGACTATTCTTGGAAGCGCCATGAGTCCCCTCGCCGTCACTGCCATCGGTCCCGCCACCTTGAGTGCGTTGAGCGCCCTGCGGCCGGTCCAGGCCCTGCCGGTTCCGCCCCCGAACGGGAGCCCACCCGCCGCCACCGCCCTCTCCATCCAGCACCTGGCCCAGACCCTCTTCCAGCGGACCCTCCAGACCGCCACGGCCTTCCCCGTGGCGGAGCCGGCCGCCGGGAGCATCGGCCTCATTCAGGAGGCTACCGCCTCGCTGCTGGCGTCCATGAATTCCCCCCAGGCCACCGCGAACGCCACGCCTGCCCCCAATGCCGCCACCAGCCCGGCCGGGGTGCAGCCCCCCACCGCCACCGACTCCACCGCTCCCGCCGCGACCCCTCCGGCCACCATCCCGGGCGATGTCGCCGCCACCCAGGACGCCTTTGCCACCAGTTCGAGCCAGGACTTCGCGCTGCAGACGGCCCTGCGCTTCGGGGCGGGCGTCCCTGGCCAGGGCGCGCCCCCCCCGACAGCCACCGACATGGGGGTCGACCGGGTGCGGGATGCGGCCCGGGTGCAGCGCCTGGAGAACCTGCAACCCCACGCCGGCGGGCCCGGCCCCGAGGCCTTCGCCCGTCCCCAGACCCCCGTCCAGCGGATTCTGCGGAACTACCAGACCGTCCAGGCCGCCCAGAGTTCCGTCGGCCTGGACCTGATGGCCTAATACCAATAAGCGTTCAGGCCAAAAGGAACAGATCTTTCACCGCCAAGACGCCAAGACACCAAGAACTGCACGGGAAGTGGCTTTGGCTTTTCTAGGTGCCCTTGGTGCCTGGCTGGTGTTCCTTTTTTTTTAAGGCAAATGCTTGCAAGAACCTCAGCTCAGCAGGGTCCAGAGCAGGGCCACGGTGATGGCCAGGATCCAGGCGTGGAGCACGACCCGCTCGGTCCACGAGGCCGGCGGCCTGTCCCGCGCAGCGTCGGGCGGGGCCAGGGTCAAGGGGCGAGGCGGATCCTGCGGCATGGGGCGCTCCCTTCTCATGGAACTGGATGCGGCCCGGGAGGTTGAAGCTCCCGCCAAATCCCCTCATCCTTCGGGGCGGATCTGCCGATGACATGGCGCAGGAAGGGGTGGGCCCATGGATATGAACGTCTCGAGCGCCCTCACCGCCTACGCCTACCAGAGCACCCTGACCCAGACCGGCAGCCAGAGTCAGGCCCTCAGTCAGGCCCTGGCGGCGAGCCAGTCCCAGGTGGCCTCGGCCACTGCCCTCTTGAGCGGTTCGACGTCGATGGAGCCTCTCTCCGCCTTGGCCGGCAGCTCTGGAACCCAGGCCCTGACCTCCCTTTCCTATGCCACCGCGGCCCCATCGGGCACCGGCGCGGATGCCGTGCAGGCCCTGCTGGCCTCCCTGAATGGGGGTGTCTCGGCCCTGCTGCCCGCATCCGGCGGCATGCCCGCCTCCGCCGCGCTGTTGTCGCCCAGCACCACCTCGGCCCTGGCTCGCTACGCCTACGACCAGAGCCAGAACCCCACCCACACCGCCGCCCAGAGCGCCGCCTCCGGCCAGCAGGCGCTGATGGCCTCGGGCCTGACCCTACTGGTCTGAGGGTGATTCCCCGGGTTCCGGCAACAAGCGGGAACACAGAGGCGAACAGAGGACACAGAGGACAGCCTGAAATCAGTTCTCTGGGTCCTCGGCCCTTTTCTGTGTCCTCCGTGTTCCGCTTTTCTGTTCCCGAATCCCCCGCGCCTTTGGCAACCAGCCCGGTCATCCGGCGTAGACTGGCGAAACGATGAGTGACCAGCCCGCCCTGCCCTTCGACCGCGCCGCAGCCGAGACGGCCGTCCGGGCGTTGCTGCACAGCCTGGGGCAGAACCCCGAGGCCCCCGAGCTGCGGGACACCCCGGCCCGGGTGGCGGAGTTCTGGACCGAGCGGCTGGCGGGCTACGGCGTGGACTTGGCCGCCGAGCTGAAGCCCCTGCCCGGCGACCTGGCCCCCGTGCCCGTCATCCTCGAGCGCATCCCCTTCGTGAGCACCTGCGAGCACCACCTGGCCCCCTTCGAAGGCCACGCCACCATCGGCTACCTGCCCGGCGCAGGCGGCACCGTGGGCCTCAGCAAGCTGGTGCGCGTGGTGCAGGCCTATGCCTGGCGCCTGCAGGTGCAGGAGCGCATGGCCCAGCAGATCGCCGACGCCCTGCAGGCCCACCTGCGCCCCGCCGCCTGGGGCGTGCAGCTGGTGGCCGTCCACACCTGCATGAGCCACCGCGGCGTGAAGACCCCCGGCGTGCCCGTGCGGACCACCCTGCTGGGCGGCCTGTGGGAAACCCAGCCCCCCGCCCCATTCCGGGCCTGAGCCGCGGCCATGTTCACCGTCACCTCCGATCCCAGCAGGAACCGGCTCTACATCACCTTGGGCGGCCACATGAGCCCCGCCGAGCGCCAGGAGGTCACCCGGGCGATCATGGCCGAGGTCGCCAAGCTCGACGCGGGCTTCGACATCGTCACCGACATCACCGCCCTGCACGCCTCGGACCAGGAGGGCTTCAAGGACCTCCACCGGGCCCGGTCCGCCCTGAAGCTCAAGGGCGTGGGCCACGTCATCCGCGTGGTGAAGATCCCCCTCAGCCGCATCCAGATGGAGCGGGTTTCCGAGGCCGCGG
>JANXYT010000107.1 GCA_025355915.1 Holophagaceae bacterium | reverse complement strand
CCACCACCGTGGTCTCGGGGCTTTCGCGGCCCACGGCCATGGCCCAGGTTCCCGATGGCCGAGCCTTCATCTGCGAACAAGGAGGAAACCTGCGGGTCGTCAAGGGCGGCGTGCTTTTGACGGCCCCCTTCCTGACCGTCCCCGTGGATGCCACCGCGGAGCGGGGGCTCATCGGCGTCACGGTGGATCCGGCCTTCGCCATCAACGGCTTCGTGTATGTCTACTACACCGCCACGGCTCCCAATCCGCACAACCGGGTCAGCCGATTCACGGCCTCGGGGGACCTGGCGCAGCCCGGCAGCGAACGGGTCCTGCTGGACCTGGATGATCTGAGCGGGGCCCCCAACCACAATGGCGGGGCCCTGCATTTCGGCCCCGACGGCAAACTCTATGTCGGCGTGGGCGAGAACGGCAACGGCAGCCACGCGCAAAGCCTCGCCAACCTCCTGGGCAAGCTGCTCCGGCTCAATCCGGATGGCAGCGTGCCTGCGGACAATCCCCTGCTGACCCAGACCACTGGAAAGAACCAGCTCATCTGGGCCCTGGGCCTGCGGAACCCCTATACCTTCGCCTTCCAGCCAGGCACGGGGCTTCTGCTCATCAACGACGTGGGACAGGACACCTGGGAGGAGATCAACAAGGGCCAAGCGGGCGCGAATTACGGGTGGCCCGCCACGGAAGGCACCACGTCCAATCCGGCCTACGTCTCCCCGGTCTACACCTACCCCCACAGCGGCGGCACCGTGAACGGCTGTTCCATCGTGGGGGCGGACTTCTACAACCCCACCACGCCGACCTTCCCGGCAACCTTCCTGAACAAATTCTTTTTCATGGATTTTTGCGGCGGGTGGATCCGGACGCTGGATCCCGCCACGGGAATCGCCAACGACTGGCAGACAGGGTTCTCCAGTCCCGTGGATCTGCGGGTAGCGGACGATGGCTCGGTCCTGGTGTTGTCTCGGGGCGGCGGAGGAACCCTGCAGCGCGTGACCTACAAGGCGCCTTGAGTCCCTGCGGCGTCGATCCTAGCCGCCGCGCTAGACTGGACGTCTCAGGATCGAGGTGCCCGTGTCATTCACTCCAGGCAGCAGGCGCGGCGCCATGGCCGACATCAACATGACGCCGCTCATCGACGTGATGCTGGTGCTGCTGATCATTTTCATGATCGCGGCGCCCATGATGACCACCGGCGTGGATGTGAAGCTGCCGGAAAGCCGCACGGGCCGGAACCTGGAAAGCGAGGCCCTCACCGTTTCCATCACCTTCGACGGCCGCCTGCAGTTCGGCCAGGCCTTCATGGCCCTGCCGGTGCTGGCCAACCAGCTGAAGGCCAAGGCCCAGACCGGCGGCAAGCGGCCCATTCTGGTGCGGGCCGACCACAACGTGCCCTACGGCCGCGTCATCCAGGTGGTGGACGCCATCCGCGAGGCGGGCTTCACCCAGGTGGGCTTCGTCACCGCCGCCGCGCCCATGGCGCCGCCGGTTGCCCTTGCGGCCAATGTGAAATGAGCCAGGACCTTCAGGCCTACCTCCGCACCCGCTCCCACCTGGGCGAGCTGCGCTGGGCGCCGGGTCTGGCCCTGAGCCTGGGCCTGCATGTGGCCCTGGGCGCCGTGTTCTTCTGGCCCCACGGGCCTGCCTCAGACAAGGCCGAAGACGTGAAAGTCACCTGGGTGAACCTGCCCGCGGCCATGGCGGGCGCATCAGGCGGTTCCGAAGCCATGGAGGTGGGCAAGACCGGCGAACGCCTGCGGCGCGTGGAGGAAGTGGCCCCGGTCCGGGATACCGCGCCTTCGGCCACGGCCCCCGATCCCTTCGCCACCAAGACCACCAAGGCCGCCTCCAAGGGCGACAACAAGGATCCCGTCAGCCAGGGCACGGGCACCACCGCCGCCAAGGGCAAGACCGCCGCGGTCAATCCCGTGGCGGGGGCCGTGGGCTCGGGCAACGGTGCGGCCTTCGGCGCGGGCAGCGGCATTCCGGGTCTGAATCCCACCTCCGGCGTGCAGGGCGGCGTGGGCCTGGTGGGGGGCGTGGATGGCGACTTCGCCTACACCTGGTACCTCCAGCAGGTGCAGACCCGCATCACCTCCAACTGGAACCGCGTGTCGAGCACCCAGGGCCGGGTCCAGATCTACTTCCGCATCGCCAAGGACGGCAGCCTCGACCGCGTGCGCGTCGAGATCCCCAGCGGCAACACCGCCATGGATGAAAGCGCCCGCATGGCCGTGCTGCGCTCCGCCCCCCTCCAGCGCCTGCCGGAAGGCTACGAAGGCCAGTACCTCGGCGTGCGGTTCTGGTTCACCTACCTGGGGAACTGAGCCCAGTGGGGCTGGTATCCTTAACGATAGGCGGGTTTTCAATGAGGCGATTCGAGCTCACGGCCATCGGGGCCTTTCTCGCGTTTGGGATGGCCCTGAGATCCTCGGAGCCCTTGCCGATCGCTTTGAGTTTCCAATCAGCCCTGGCCAAGGCACTCTCCACCAATGAGCGCGTCCTGGCCGCCCAGTCCGCTGTGGAGCGCGCCGGGGCGGAAGCAGCGGTGGCCAGGGGGCGCCGGTGGCCCGATATCAACCTCACCGCAAGGAGCACGCGCATCGACCAGCCGATCGTCATCGACCTGGATCCCATCCGGCAGGTGATGCTCAAACTCCACCCCGACGTTCCACCCACCGCCATTCCGCCCTTCCGGAGCCAGGTCCAGGACGATCATTTCAACAATGTGACCCTGAATGCCACGCTCCCCCTGTTCATGGGTGGACGGATCCAGGCTGGGGTGCGAGCGGCGCGGGCGGGCTTGAGCTCCGCCGCGGAGCAGCGCCGGGGCCTGGAGGGGGAGCTGACCACCGAGCTCGCCCAGCGCTATTTCGGCCTGCGGTTGGCCACCGAAAACCGCGCGACCCGCCAGGGCATCCGGGACAGCATCCGCCTCCACGCCGAACGCGCGGCGAGCCTTGAGCGCAACGGCCAGATCGCCCGAGCCGAGCGCCTGCGGGCCGAAGTCTCCCTGGCCGAGGCCGAGCGGGAACTGGCCCAGGCGGTCCGGGATGAGCAGCTCGCTCGCCTCGCCCTCTCAAGCACGCTGGCCATGGACGAACCCGTTTTGGCCACCACACCCTTGTTTCGTGTGGCCAAACTTCCCCCCATCGAAAGCTTCAGTTCCCAAGGAGCCCTGACCAATCCGGGGCTCGGACGGCTCGAGGCCGAACGCCAACGGGCCCATGAGGGCCTGCGGGCCGCCCGGGGGGAACTCTTCCCCAGCCTGGGGCTCTTCGCGATCCGGGAGCTTTTCACCAGGGACCTCACCATGCTCCAGCCCACCTGGGCCGTGGGGATCGCCTTGAATGTCCCGATCTTCCAGGGAGGCCAGCGCCTTCAGCGGGTCAACGCCGCCCGGAGCCAGGAACAGCAGCTCGGGTACCTCTTCCAGCGGGCCAGGCGCGACGTGGGGCTGCTCATCGAGCAGAGGTACCGGCAGGTGGAAGAGGCGCAAAGCCAGCTGGCTTCCATGGAAACCACCCAGACCTTGGCGGAAGAGAGCCTGCGCGCCCAGCAGCTGGCCTTCGCTGCGGGGCTGGCCACGTCCCTGGATGTCACGGATGCCGAGCAGGCCCTCGCCCGGGTGCGGCTGGGGATCCTGAAGGCCATGTACGACGGGGATGTGGGCCTGGCTGGCCTGCTGGAAGCCGCCGGGCAAAGCCACCGGCTGCCCGAATTCGTCACGAGGAAATCGGAGGTGGGCCCATGAAGCCCGACATTCTCAAACGAGCCCGGTGGGTGGTCTTGGGCCTGCTCCTGGGGGCCGTTGGACTCGCGCTGTGGATCGCCGCAAAACCTTCTTTGGAGGTCTTCCAGGGCCAGGTGGAAGCCCGCAAGGTGAATGTGGCCGCCAAGATTCCAGGCCGGCTGGAGTCGGTGCTGGTCAGGGAAGGCGATGAGGTGACTGCGGGACAGGTGGTCGCCGTCCTTCTCAGCCCCGAGCTCGAAGCCAAGGCCGAGCAGGCGGAGGCCTCGGTCGACGCCGCCGCGTCCCAGAATGCCAAGGCCCAGCACGGCGCCCGCCAGCAGGAAATCGTGGCCGCGCAGGCCAATTGGGAACGGGCGGTGGTGGCGCACGCCCTGATGGAGACCACCTTCAAGCGCATCGAGAATCTGTATACCGATGGTGTCGTCTCCCTGCAGAAAAAGGATGAGGCCGCCATGCAGCTCCGCAGCGCAGGACTGGCTGTGGGAGCCGCCCGGGCTCAGTACGACATGGTCAGGGAAGGGGCCCGGGTGGAAGACCGGGCCACGGCGGGCGCCATGGTCCGCCAGGCGAAAGGCGGGCGCGCGGAGGTCGAGGCCTACCGCAAGGAGACGCGCATGACCGCTCCGATCGCGGGCGAGATCTCCCAGCGCACCGCGGAACCGGGAGAAATCGTCTCCGCCGGCCTCCCCATTCTCACGATCCTGGACCTGAGCGATGCCTGGGTGACCTTCAACCTGCGGGAGGACCGCCTCAACGGGCTGGCCCTCAACGCAGTGCTGGATGTGCGGGTGCCGGCCCTCGACAACCGCACGGTCCCCTTGAAGGTGACCTACATCGCCCCGGCGGGCGACTATGCCACCTGGCGCTCCACGGGGGAATCAGGCGGATTCGACCTGCGCACCTTCGAGGTCCGCGCCAAGCCCATTCACCCGGAAAAGGGGCTTCGTCCCGGCATGACCGTCCTCCTGTCGGGAACCCGGTCCAAGGCGCCCAGCCGGGCGAAGTGATGGGGAGGCATCGGTGACGGTTTCCCCTCCGCCCCTGCCTGGCCTGCGCCAGACCGCGAAACGCGAACTCGAGCGAGCGCGGTCAAGGCCGTCCTACCTCCTCATGACGCTGATCCTCCCAGTCGCGGGTTGGTTCATCCTGCTCAACGTCTTCAAGAACCGCGTGCCCCGGGACCTGCCCGTCGCCGTGATCGACCTGGACCGCAGCGCCCTGTCGCGGCGCGTGGTGCGGGCGATCGATGCCACCCCGGCCGCCCAGGTGGTGGTGCGGGCACCCGACGCGACCGGGGCCGAAGGCATCCTCCGCCGGGGCGAGGCCTACGCCGTGGTGGTGCTGGCCGAAGGCCTCGAACGCCAGGTGCTCCGGGGCGAGGCCATGCCGGTCGCCGTGTTCTACAACGCCCAGTGGATGCTTCCGGGCAGCCTCATCACCCGGGATCTGCGCGCCGCGGTGGGGGCCATCTCCAGCG
>JANXYT010000083.1 GCA_025355915.1 Holophagaceae bacterium | reverse complement strand
CAGCAGACGGTTGAACCTCTTGAGCATGGTGCACCTCGTTGAGAAAATGGACTTGCAACAATGTCGTGATGGCGGGGGTTGGGAAGCACGATTGGCCGGTCTGGTGCTGAAGACCAAGGGCCAGATGCGACAATTTGTCCTGAATTGGTTCCAGGTTCGGCTGAAGCGAGATTTCGAGGTATGGGTAGTTCTACCCATCCGATGGGTAGGAACCATGTAAACCATTTGGGCTAACCCCCGAGCCTTAGGGTCTGTTTTCAAAGTGGATGCGAGCCGCGACAGCGGCCAGCCGCGCTCATGGCAGATATCAGTTCGTCTCGTGTATCGCCATGGGCGATACCGAGAAGGCGGAGGCCGAAGGGCGATGCGGGACATCGTTCACCATTCGCGCAGCGAATAGGGCCGCATCGGGGCAGCCGATGGCGGGGGCGAAGCCCCGAGGGCCAACGGCCCGAGCCAGGGCCACCAACGCAGCCAGGGGTGCGGCTGGACACCGTCCCGGAGGGCAAGGGGCGGCGCCCGGCGCGGCCACACCCCACTTTGAAAACAGACCCTGGTTCAGCCCAGAGGCGAGTAGCTCGTCATCAACGAAGGTCCTGAGAGCCCCGGATCAGTAGTAGATCTCAGCACTGGCAAGGTAGCTGCCGCTGGAGCCGCCGACGATGAGCGCCTTGCCCCCTGGCAGCGCCGTGGCGACATGGTATTCCCGGGCCACGGTCAGGTTGCCCGTGAACGTGAAGACCCCTGTGGCCGGATCGTAGAGCTCTGCCGAGGCCAGCAGGGGCGGCGTGGAGCCACTACCGACCCCGCCGGTGATGAGCACCTTCCCGGTGCTAAGGAGGACGGTGGCCAGCCCCCGTTGGCGCACGGCCTTCGGAACCCCGGTCACCGAGAAGGTGCCCGCGGCCGGATCATAGAGTTCAGCGGTGAGGGAATCCGCTCCACCCACGACCAATACCTTGCCGCCGGGCAGGCTGATGGCCGTATGTTCAGACCTCGCCGCGGGGAGGCCGCCCGTGGGCGTGAATGTGTTCGCTTGGGGATCGTACAGCTCCGCCGTGGCCTTGGCGCTGCCCGTGTAACCTCCGACGAGAAGGACCTTGCCCGTCGTCAACAGCGTGGCGGTATGGAGCGCCCGGGTATCCGATGGGGTCTGGGCCGTTGCGGTGAAGGTGTCCAGGTTCGGATCGTAGAGTTCGGCGCTCAGGAGGTAGCCCCCGCTGGATTGCCCACACGCCATCAGGACCTTGCTGTTGGGCAGCAGGGTGGCCGTGTGGTCGGCGCGGCCCGCAGTCATGGTCCCGGCGGTGAGGGTGAACGTTCCCGTGGCGGGGTCATAGAGTTCCGCCGTGTTGAGGATGGTGGTACTGGTGCCCGTCCCGACTGTGCCCCCGGCGATAAGCACTTTCCCGCTGGCAAGCTTCGTGGCTGTGTGGTTCTGGCGGGCCGTTTTGAGATTGCCCGTGATGGAGAAGGCCCCGGTGGCGGGATCATAGAGCTCCGCACTGATCAGACTGGACCCCACGGTGGAGCCCCCGACGATGAGCACCTTGCCGGTGTTGGGGCCGGTGTCGAGCAGGGTGGCCGTGTGATTCGCCCGGATGGTGGACATCTTCCCCGTGGCCGAAAAGGTGCCCGACGCCGTGGCCGTCGTCACGGTGAGGGTCGCCTCCAGGCTGGTGGCGCTGCCACCAACGGCATCGGCCACCTTGACGCTGAAGGTGCTGCCGCTGTCCGCGAGGGCGGCGGCGGGGGTGGTGTACGAGGCGCTTGTTGCGACCGCGAGGTCGAGACCGTTCTTCAACCACTGGTAGGTCAGGGTTCCCGTGCCTGCAGCCGTGACCGTGAAGGTGGCGGTCTGGCCGACCACAATGGTCTGGCTGGCGGGCTGGGTCGTGATGGCGAGGGACGAGCCGGTGACGGTGATGCTGAGGCTGACGGTGGCGCTGCCGGCACTGTTGGTCCCCGTCACCGTGTAGCTGGCGGCGGCCGCTGCGGTCGGGGTTCCCGAGATGACCCCTGATTTGGCATCCAGGTCGAGGCCGCTGGGCAGCGAGGGACTCACGGAATAGGCGTCGATGGCGCCCCCACTGTGGGTCGGGGTATTCGGCGTGATCACCGTGCCCAGCGCGTAGGTCGCTGGATTGGAACCATAGGCAAGGGCACTGGGCACCTCGACCACTTCGCGGCAGCCAAGGCCCACCATGGCCAGGCCAAGCATCATCGCCAACCAACCCCGCCCGACCACACGCATGACCACCTCAACCCGAAACGAAAGCACCACGGAGGAAGGATAGAGCATACGGGCTTCGGAACTGAAATCAGTGAATCACCCAATCGCTCTTTCGGACGAGTTTTGGGTCGGGGCCGGGGCTCAGCTGCATGATGAAGCAGCCCTTGGAGGCATAGCGTTGGCCGGGACCAAAGCTGAGCCGCAGAAAATCAGGCAGCACCTGATCCCGCTGCATGCCGAGCCGGTCCAGGAGGTTGTCCCGGTAGAGATTCCGGTCCATATCCATGAGCCCCAACTGAAAAAGCTGGAGCAAGGAATAGGTCCGGGTCGAGACTCGGGTTTCGGGCTGGTGCCGGGAGAGCCCCGCCAGGAGCGAATTCGCGTACTTGGAGACATTGGGTTCGTCTTTGGGATCCCGAAAGGGGTAGGTGAACCAGGTAAAGGCTCTGGCCTTCTCGGGGAAACCATAGAGCTTCGGCCCCAGAAGCCTGGAAGACATGAAGAAGAACCCTGGGCGATCCAAAGAATCTGCGACCTGGTCCAGACCTTCGAAGCACTGGGCGCCTGTCCAGATGAGGACCGCCGTGGGTTTCTCCTGCTGAAGCAGCGTGCGGAGGGTGGCGGCATTGACCGTTTCACCCTTGCCCAGGCGGATCTCCTTGACACCGCCCTGCCCCAGTTCCTGCCAGGTTTCGAGGAACCCAGCGGACAGATCCCGCCCTTCCGGGCCGTCCTGAATGATCTGGACCACACGAAACGCCCGGAGCGGGTCGTCCAGGCTCCGGAGATAGCGGGCGGCCGCCTGTCCTTCCTGGTAGTAGCCCTTGGAAAAGTATTGGGTGTACCAATCCGTTTCCGAGATCACGGGCAGGTCGGTGATGGGGAAAAGACAGGGCAGCTTGTGGCTTTCGCAGAAGCTATGGATGGGCCTCCAGTCCTGATAGGAGATCCCGCCGAGCAGGGCGAAGACTGGCTCCTTCGCCAGGTAGGCTTCGAGCTGCCGCCCCCAGGTTTCCGGGGCGCCCTGCAGCTTCCATACAGAGAGGGATAGCTTGCGGTAGGCGCCACTCATCTCCTTGCCACCGATGCTTAAGTACATGCGGTTGCCGAAGCCGCTGGAATGGGTGTTGTGCCGAGCCACGTAGTTGTTCAGCGGCACCAGCATGGCTTCCTGGTCCTCGGGGCTGACCTCGTCTGTGATGACAGTGGCCAAGCGAATGGTGGTGTCATCCACCCCGGGGGACAGCTTGGCCGACAGCGACCAGAGATAGTGGGTCAGGATGGCCATATCCTGGTCCGTCAAGTCATACCTGGGCATGACGTAGTTCAGCTCGCGGCCGTTGGGATCAAGACCGGTGCGGAGGAGGTGGGCGAGGGTTTTGTCGTTGTACGGCGGGCGAGCCATGGGAGTCTGGACCCGCAAATCCTTACGCTCCTCGGGTAGGAGATTCGGGAACTTCCAGTAGCGGGGCTGGGCGAGTTTGGCGCCGTTGGTGGCGAGGGTCACGATGCCCCCCTCGAACGAGCCGAGCCCGCTCCTCACATGGCAGCTCACGCAGGTAAAGGCGGTTCCGGCCACGGGCACATCCCCGCTCACCACGGCCTGCAGGGGTTCGCCTGAGGGCAGGATGCCCTCGCGGTACATGCGCTCGCCCAAGGCCAGGGCCTTCTCGGATGGCAGGCCGGCCACGAGCCGACTCGATGACTTCGCCGCCTTTTTCGGGGGCGCGGCCCCGGCAGACGCCATGAGGAAAAGGGAGAGGAAAGCACCCGTCAGGGCGCGCCGTGGATGGGTTTCCAGCATTCGGCTGCTCACAGGATGCCTACCTTCCGACATTCGGCCACGAACTCGGAGGAACTCATCAGGCCGAGGATGCGGATCCACTTTCCCGTCTGGGGATCCCGGATCAGGGTCAAGGGGTAATGGGACATCTTGTTGGGGATGTAGGCATTGAAGGCATGCATGACCGCGTCGATATCCTCCCGCCGGCCGGTGAGGAAATCCCAGCCGGGTTTGGCCCTATACCGCTTGAGGTACTCGCGCATCACCTTGGGCGTGTCGTTCTCGGGATCGATGGAGATGGACACCAGGTGGAGCTTCGACGCGCCGGGAGGCAGCTTCGCCTGCAGGTTGGCGTAGCCCGCGGAGAGGACCGGGCAGATGGTGGTGCAGGTGCCGAAGATGAAATCCACGATGACGGGTTCACCGGATTCCAGCATGGCCTTGAGCTTGACCTTGGTCCCGTCCTGGCTCACCAGCGTCACGTCGGGTACGGTGTATTTTTCAATGGTTCGCACCAGAGGCGCAGGAACTTGGGCAGGCAGGCCGCCGGGCGTGCCGACCCACAGGGCGAGGACCAGTCCAGCGGCATTCCATGGGCGTCGATTCATGTCTTGAGCCTCCCAGGACTTCTCGATGAGGAAACACCCGGTTCTGTTCTTGGTCGGACCGGTGGACTCATTTTTTTAGATCACAACACGAAAAGAGCAAATCACCTGCACCGGGTTCCGGTCAAACAAGAAACGGCCCGCCGAAGCGGGCCGTTCAAAAATACATGGTTCTACCTATAGGTCTTCGCCGTCGATCTCGGTCATGCCTTGCAGTTCTTCAACATGCTGGGCCATGCTGGCGTATTCGTCGTCAAAGTCCTCGCCGCCCTGGAACTCGTTGAGGCTGGGCTCGGGATACTCGCCCTCCTCGATTTCCAGATTGCGGTAGTGGGCCATGCCGGTGCCGGCCGGGATGAGGCGGCCCAGGATGACGTTCTCCTTGAGGCCACGCAGGTAGTCCACGCGACCTTCCAGGGCGGCCTCGGTGAGGACGCGGGTGGTTTCCTGGAAGCTGGCGGCGGAAATGAAGCTTTCGGAGGTCAGCGCAGCCTTGGTGATGCCGAGCAGCAGGGGCTCGCAGGTGGCAGGAGCGCCGCCATCCTTGAGGGCCTGCTCATTGATCTCGCGGAAACGGTGCTTGTCCACCTTCTCCTCGACGATGAGCGGGGTATCGCCCACGTCGGTGATGAAGACCCAGCGCAGCATCTGGCGAATGATCACCTCGATGTGCTTGTCGTTGATGACCACGCCCTGGGCCCGGTAGACTTCCTGCACTTCGTTGACAAGGAAGGCCTGGAGGGCGCGATCGCCCTGGACCTTGAGCAGATCATGGGGGCTGACCGCGCCCTCGGTGAGCTTCTCGCCGGCCCGGATCTCGTCGCCGTCCTGCACCTGGATGTGCTTGCCGCGGGGGATGAGGTATTCGCCCTTCTCGCCCGTCTCAGCCTCGACCGTGACCTTCTGGCTGCCGCGAACGCGGTTGCCGTATTTCACGTAGCCAGTGACTTCGCTGATGATGGCGGGATCCTTGGGCTTGCGGCCTTCGAACAGCTCGGTGACGCGCGGCAGGCCGCCCGTGATATCGCTGGTCTTGGCCTGCTGGCGGCTGGTCTTGGCGATGATATCGCCGGGTGCCAGTTCCTGCCCCTCTTCCACTTCGATGTAGGCGCCGGTGGGGATGTTGTAGCGCTTGAGCACCTTGTGGTTGTCCCCCTTGA
>JANXYT010000029.1 GCA_025355915.1 Holophagaceae bacterium | reverse complement strand
TTCCGCAACGAAGGCATCAGCGTCCGGCACAATCCCGAATTCACCATGATGGAGATGTACGAGGCGGGCAGCGATCTGCGCGACATGATGACCCTCACGGAAAACCTCTTCACCGCCGTAACCCGCGACGTGATGGGCTCCGGGCAGCTGCCCTGGGGCGACCATGTCATTTCTTATGCCGCACCCTTCCGGCGGCTCACCATGAAGGACGCCATCGCCCAGTACGGCGCCATCGACCGGCACCAGTTGGAGGACGCTGATAGTGTGCGCACCCTCGCCGGGGCTGTGCACATCGAGGACGTGGACCAGAAGACCGTGGGTACCCTGCTGGGCGAGCTCTTCGAGCACCACGCCGAGAAGCAGCTCATCCAGCCCACCTTCATCACCGACTACCCCATCGAGCTGTCCCCGCTCACCAAGACCCTGGAAGGTGATGACCGATTCGTGGACCGCTTCGAGCTGTTCATCGGCGGCATGGAGCTGGCCAACGCCTATTCCGAGCTGAACGATCCCATCGACCAGATGGGCCGCTTCCAGGCCCAGATGGATGAGCGCGAGGCCGGCAACGACGAGGCCATGCTGCTGGACCAGGATTTCGTCACCAGCCTGGAGCACGGCCTCCCTCCCACCGGCGGCGAAGGCATCGGCATCGACCGCATGGTCATGCTCCTCACCAACAGCGCCAGCATCCGCGACGTCATCCTGTTCCCGCTCATGCGGCCGACCAAGCCGAGCGAAATTGAAGAAAAGGATTAAAAGATCCACCACGAAGACACAAAGACATGAAGAAAGAAAACGGCGGTTTTCGTGTCTTCGTGTCTTCGTGGTGAATCAGTTGATCTCTAACGGCTCGTTGAGTCGATGTGACTGAATCTCGCTTGACCCGCTGCCATACTTGAAAACCGCGAATGGAGGCCCCATGCCCGTCCCGATGCTTGAGCTCGCCCCGCAGAACGCCGCCATCAAGGCCAAGGTGCTGGAGGGCCTTTCGGGCCTCATCGACCGCTCCTCGTTCATCCTGGGCGAGAATGTGAAGGGGCTTGAGGCCGAGATTTCCGCCTACGCGGGCGCGGCCCACGCGGTGGGCATGTCCAGCGGCACCGACGCCCTGCTGGCGGCGCTCATGGCCCTGGAAATCGGCCACGGTGACGAAGTGATCGTCCCCAGCTTCACCTTCTTCGCCACGGCGGGCGTGGTATCCCGCCTGGGCGCAAAACCCGTATTCATCGACCTCGACCCCGCCACCTTCAACGCCTCGGGCGCCCTGGTGGAGGCGGCCCTCACGCCCCGCACCAAGGCCGTCATCCCCGTCCACCTCTTCGGCCAGTTGGCGGACATGCCCGGCATCATGGCCGTGGCGAAGAAACGCGGCATTCCGGTGATTGAGGACGCCTGTCAGAGCCTGGGGGCCAAGGGCTGGGGCAAGTCCGCGGGTGAGTTCGGCGACATGACCGCCTACAGTTTCTACCCCACCAAGAACCTCGGCGCCTTCGGCGACGCGGGCATGACCGCCATCCGGGATGACGCCGCTCTGGCTGCGCGGGTTCGTCGTATCCGCGTTCACGGCATGGAGCCCGTCTACATGCACCACGAGGTGGGCATGAACGGGCGCATGGACGAGTTCCAGGCCCTGGTGCTGCGGGCCAAGCTGCCCATGCTGGATGGCTGGCACGGGGGCCGCCGGAAGCACGCCGCCTGGTATCTGGAGCGCATGGCGGCGCTGACCGCTGACGAGATCGTCTTGCCCCATGAGGTGGTGCCCGACGGCCGCCACATCTACAACCAGTTCACCATCCGCGTAAAAGGCGGCAAGCGCGATGCGCTGCAGGCCCATCTGAAGGATCGCGGCATCGGCAGCGCCATCTACTACCCCATCTGCCTCCACGAGCAGCCCTGCTTCAAGGACCTCGGCTACCAGGCCGGGCAGTTGCCCGAATCCGAGCTGGCGGCCAAGGAAGTGCTCAGCCTGCCCGTCTATCCCGAGATGACGGAGGCCATGCGCGATGAGGTGGCGGTGGCGATCCTCGGGTTCTTCGGGAAGAAGTAGCCTCAGGGGCCTTTAGACCCATTGGGATACGGGCCGCTCGCGGTTTGGAGCGGCCCCTAGCCTATCTGCTGGGAGGCTGTGGCCGCGTCCACCCAGGCATCCAGCGCCTCCTGGGCGGCGTCGTCCATGCTCAAGAACTGGATGCCAATCCCCACGGTCTCCAGCGGGTCCAACCCTGGGTGGCCTCCCAGGACATAGGACACCGTCGCCATGATGGAAGCCTTAGGCAGGTTCGGGTGGGTCAGGATCAAGTTCTCCAGGACCGCGCAGCGCTCAAAGAGGCGGGCATCCCGGGTTCCGACCAGGGCAAAACAACCACCGGTACTCAGGTTGGTGATCCGGACATCCCGGTAGCCATGTCCCTTCAGCGTGAAGGAGATGCCAAACTCAGGCCCGACGATGATGCGGCGGGTATCACGTCGATCGACAAGTGAGCTCATTCAGGCTCCGGGAAGGGGAAATCCATGCTTGGGTATCGGACGGTCCCGGGCTAGACTGGATTTTCTGATCGGCCTGAACCCATCGGGGGACAGGGCGGGTCCTGTGGACCTGGCCCTGACGGCGCAGGACGCCGTCTCACCCACGCGGGGACAACGCGAGTTCCAATGCGCTGGCCGAACCCATCCCCCATTCATACCCCCTTGGGAGTACCCATGGAAATCCTCTTGATCGATAACGTGCAACATCTTGGTGTCCGCGGCGACGTGGTGAACGTCAAGGACGGCTATGCTCGCAACTTCCTCCTTCCCCGCAAGATGGCCCTGCCCGTCACGGCCGGCAACAAGCGCCAGATCGAGCTGGAGAAGGTTCGCGCCGAGAAGCTCCGGGCCAAGGAACTGGCTGACGCCAAGAGCCTGGCCGAAAAGATCGAGGCCGTGAGCCTCGCCGTGGCCAAGAAGGCTGGCGAGAATGGCCACCTCTTCGGGTCCGTCACCAATGCCGACGTGGCCGAGCTCTTCAAGGGCAAGGGCTTTACGCTCGACCGCCGCGACATCACCGTGCCCCACATCAAGGACGCGGGCACCTACATCGTGGACGTGCGGATCTACAGCGGCATTCATGCCAAGGTCAACCTGGAAGTCAGCGCCACCCCCACCGCCGAATAGCCTCAGCTTCATCCTTCAAGAGGCCGGCCCTCACGGGGTCACCAAACCGGCCCATCCGGGATTCGTCTGCCAGCAGAAATCCCATTCATCCCATCCCAAGGAGCCCATCCATGGCGAAGACCACTGATAAACCCGACACCCTCGGCATCGCAGAACTCGCTGCCAAACTCGCCGAAGCCCAGGACCTGTCCAAGGCCCGGGGCAAATCCATCCTGGACGGCGTCCGCGATCACATCGTGGAGACCCTCCTCACCGGCAACCGCGTCAACCTCTTTGGCCTCGGCACCTTTGAAGTGCGCGCCACCAAGGAGAAAATGGGCCGCAACCCCAAGACCGGCGAAAGCATCAAGATTCCTGCCGGCCGCAAGGTTGTGTTTAAGACGGCCAAGGGGCTGAAGGATCAGATGTAATTCCAGCTGCGAACCTTCGGTTCGCAGCTGGCAACAGGCCGCCGCAGGGCGGCCTGTTGTCATTAAAGGGGCCTTGCGCTACGACCCGAACTCCGCCGGACTCAACCCTTGCAGATACCGGGTCAGCAGCTTCTGCTTCTCATGGGTGGCCTTGACCTTCTTCTGGTAGATGGAGAACCGGTCCTCGGTGGGGCGGATGGCGGGGAAGAGGGCCACGAGGTCGCCTCGGGAGAGCTCATCCAGGACGCTGTACCGGGGCACCAGCAGGGCGCCCATGCCGTTGCAGGCAGCATGGATCATGGCCCGGATGTGGTTCACGGCGATGATCCGGTCCAGCTGGGGCTGTTCGTGGTCGGGGACGGCCATGAGAAAGCGGTTCCACCAGGCGCCGGCCTTGTCCAGGGAGAGCACCGGCCCGCGGCAGAGATCCGCCGGGACGCGCAGTCGGTGGGCCTTCCGGAAGGATGGGGAGCAGGCCACCACGTAGGTTTCCCGAAACAGGGGCGCCTTCTTCAGGGTGGGCAGGGGATGTTCCTGGCAGTCGATGATCAGGTCGAGATCGTCCCGCAGCAGGGGGGCGAGCAGGTCCTGGCTGAGGGTGAAATCGATCTCCAGGTCCGGGTTGGCGGCCAGGAAGGGCTGCATGTGCTTCATGAGGATGCTGCTGCCGAATTCGACCGTGGCCCCCACGCGAAGCCGGCCCCGGGGCAGAGTCTGGTGGCGCCGCAGGTCATCCGTCGCGGCGTCGAGGGTGGCGAAGACCTGTTCGCAGGCCTGGTAGAGGCGGCGGCCTTCCTCCGTGAGACCCAGGCTCCGGCCTCGGCGATCCAGTAGGGGCACACCCACGAGGTCCTCCAGCTTGGCCATGGCATGGCTGACGGCGGACTGCGTGCGGTTCAGCCGCTTGGCGCAGGCGGTGAAGCTCCCTGCCTGCGCGAGGGTGTAGAAGGTCCTAAGTTGGGGGAGGTCGAGGAACGCGTCCATAGGCATGAATCATATTCATGATTCATGTGAATTAAATGAATTTTGTAATTGATATAAATAACGATACAAATGAAGCGTGGAGGAAATCATGGAAAAGATCCTGAAATCGTTGGGCATTTCAGCTGTGAATCCGGGCGGCTTCTCAGGTCAGTGGATCGGCAGCGGGAAGGCCCAGACCATCGTGTCCCCCATCAATGGCGAGACCCTGGCAACGGTCACCAACGTGACCCCCCAGGAATTCGACGCCATCCTGGCCAAGACCCACGCGGCCTTCGCCTCCTGGAAGTTGGTCCCCGCCCCCAAGCGCGGCGAGGTGGTGAAGGCCATCGGCGACGAGCTGCGCCGGAACAAGGCCGCCCTGGCCGAGCTGGTGACGCTCGAGATGGGCAAGACCCTGCGCGAGGGTCTGGGCGAAGTCCAGGAGATGATCGATATCTGCGACTTCGCCGTGGGGCTCTCCCGCCAGCTCTACGGCCTCACCATGCCGAGCGAGCGCAAGCAGCATCGCCTCCAGGAACAGTGGCATCCCCTGGGCGTGGTGGGCGTCATCACGGCCTTCAACTTCCCCGTGGCCGTATGGAGCTGGAACACGGCTCTGGCGCTGGTTTGCGGCGACACGGTGCTGTGGAAGCCCTCCTCCAAGACGCCGCTCACCGCCATCGCCTGCATCAAGATCGCCCAGAAGGTCCTGGCTGACTTCGGCTTCGATCCCGCCATCTGCAGCCTGGCCATCGGCAAGGGCAGCGACATCGGGGACCTCATCAACACCGACCCCCGCGTGGCCCTGGTGTCCTACACCGGGTCCGTGCCCGGCGGCCGCCACGTGGGCAAGCTGGTGCAGGAGCGCTTCGGCCGCCACATCCTGGAACTGGGCGGCAACGGCGCCGTCATCGTGAGCGAGAAGGGGGATCTGGACATCGCAGTGCAGTCCGTCTATTTCGGCGCCATCGGCACTTCCGGCCAGCGCTGCACCTCCACCCGCCGGGTCATCGTCCACGCGTCCATCGCCACCACCTTCCGGAACCGCCTCCTGGACCTCTATGCCAAGACGCCCATCGGCGATCCCCGCGACGACAAGCACCTCATGGGCCCCGTGGTGGACAAGGGCACCGTGGCCACCCTGCTGGCGGCCATCGAGACCGTGAAGGCCCAGGGCGGGACGATCCTCTGCGGGGGCGAGCAGCTGCCCCGGGCCGGTGGCTGCTACATCACCCCCTGCATCGCCGAAGTGAGCGGCAACCTGCCCATCGTGCA
>JANXYT010000504.1 GCA_025355915.1 Holophagaceae bacterium | reverse complement strand
GTTAACAAAGCCATTCATCAGATGGAACGCTTCCGGCGTCAGCTGATGATCTTCTTCGCCGTGCTGGGGCCCGGCATCATCGTCATGATCGCGGACAACGACGCCGGCGGCATAGCCACCTATGCGTACACCGGGTCGAAGTACGGCTTCAAGCTGCTATGGATCTTCATCATTCTCGTGCCCATGGCCTACTACGTGCAGGAGATGACGGTCCGGCTCGGGGCCGTCACTAAGCGGGGCCATGCGGAGGCCATCTTCGAAGGCTTCGGCAAGTTCTGGGGCTGGTTCTCCCTGGCGGATCTGGCCGTGGTCAACTGGCTCACCCTCATTACCGAATACATCGGGATGATCACGGCAGGCCAGATGTTCGGCATCCCGCCGATGCTGACCTTCCTGGGTGTAACCCTGGTCCTTTTCCTCGTGGTGCTTACGGGCAAGTACTGGACCTTTGAAAAACTCACACTCGCCTTTTGCGCCTTCAACCTCGTGTACATTCCTGCGGCCTTCTGGGCCATGAAGGCATCCAATGCACCCTCCTGGGGCCTGGTTGGCCACGGCCTTTTCGTCCCGAACCTGCCGGGCGGCCTCTCGGGTGAACTCCTTTTCGTGCTGCTGGCGAACATCGGCACGACGATCGCCCCCTGGATGATCTTCTTCCAGCAGAGCGCCGTGGTGGATAAGGGCCTGGACATCCACGATATCAAGTTCGGGAAGATGGAAACCTTTGTGGGTTCCCTGCTGACCTGCGCCGTGGCGGCCTTCATCATCATCACCACCGCCGCTGCCCTGCATCACCACAATCCTCCGATCATCATGGAGAAGGTGAACGAGGCCGCGGCGGCCCTCACCCCCCTGATCCCCCATGGCGAGACGGCCCGGAGGCTCTTCGCCATCGGCCTCTTCGATGCCGGCTTCCTGGGAGCGCTGTGCATCTCCCTCTCCTCGAGCTGGGCCGTGGGCGAGGTTTTTGGTTGGGCCCACAGCCTCAACAAGAGCGTGAAGGACGCGCCCTGGTTTTACGTGGTCTACCTGCTGATGCTGCTCACTTCAGGTTTCGTCGCCATCATGTCCACGGACGCGACGCAGCAGATCATCACCATGTTCGTGCAGGTGGTGGCGGTGACCTTGCTCCCCACGGCGTTGGTCTTCCTCATCCTTATCCTCAACGACGAGCAGTTCATGGGCAAGCATGTGAACACGCGCTGGGAGAACATCGCCAACTGGTCCATCGTTATTTTTGTCACCTTCATGTCCACCCTCTTCGCCGTCTCGACGCTCTTTCCGGGACTCCTTGAGGGCCTGTTCCGGAGGGCTGCATGAACCAGGTTCACGCTTCGCAGGATTCGGTCCAGGGTCCGCGCGACATCTACTTCTCACGGGTTTTCCGAAAGCCGGTCCGCCTCGCCGGGGCTGGGCGCAAACTGGGGCCCGTCTCCGACATTGTCTTCGCGCTCGAGGAGCCCTTTCCCCGCGCGGTGGGCATCTACATTGACCACGGCTGGGGCGTGCCCAGCGAGTATGTGCCCTGGGACAAGGTGGTGAACCTGTCGGACCAGGGCCTGATCGTGAAGGCTCCGGAAACAGGGGACCAGTACCCGCCTTTCCAGGACCAGCCCGGATGGATCCTCGCGGACAAGCACCTGATGGGCCGCACCATCCTCGACATCGATGACCGCAAGATTGAGGTGGTGAATGATGTGCTTCTCCGGACGGACGCGGGCGGGTACCACCTCGCCGCCGTGGATGCCTCGTTCAACGGGTTCCTCCGCAAGTGGGGCCTCCATCGGCTCACTACTCTGATCCGAGAGGACCTGATTCCGTGGAAATTTGTCCAGCCGCTATCGCTGGAAGATGCCATCGTTTCCGACCGGTTGCAGCTTTCCGTGACCAAGAAACAGTTGCACGATCTGCCGAAGGAGGACCTCGCCGACGCCCTCGAGGAACTGACGGGCCAGGAACAGGAGGCCCTGTTCTCCGCCCTGGAACCCACTAAGGCCGCTGAGACCCTCAACGAAGCTGAGCCCCGGGTCCAGCGCCAGATCATCGCCAGCCTGCGCCAGGAACGGGCGCAGAACATCCTGGCCCGGCTTTCGACCCCCCAGCTGGTGGACCTTCTTGGCGTTCTGCCCCACGAGGATGCGGAGGAGATGCTCAGGCTTCTCCCGGGCGAGCGTCAGAAGCGCGTTCGCGCTCTGCTGTCTGAGCGCGAGGCCACCGCCCGGGACTTCATGTCGGCGGAGTACCTCATGGTTTCTCCCGACCTCACCGTGGTCCAGGCCCGCGAAAAGATCCGCCAGTCGGGGCTCAGCTACGATGGGATTTCATACCTCTATGTCGAGGGCACAGATGGGAAGCTGCAGGGAGCTGTGGATGCCCGGAGTCTGCTGGTCTCCGACGATGCCGCACGGATGGAGGACCTGATGGATTCTCCCGCCGTGGCCGCCGAAGCCGACGACACCCGCGAGGATCTTGAAGCCATGTTCGAGAAGTACCACTTCCGGATGATCCCGGTGGTGGATCCCGAGGACCGGATCCTCGGCGTCATCCGTTACAACGACATCATGCGGGCCCCTGGCCCCCGGCCTTAGGAGACAACCATGCCGAGGGTCAAACTCACCCCCACCACCCGCTTCGCCCTCTACTTCCTGCGGTTCTACCTCGTGTTCCTCATGCTGTTGCTGGTCTTCCGGTTTATAAAAGCCTTCCACTGATTCTCTTAAGAACCCTTAGCCATCGGTACAAGGTCGCCCATGACGCACCGTGATTTTCTTCTTCGCCTAGGACTCGCCCTGCTGCTTGGGGCGGCCATCGGCCTGGAGCGCCAGTGGCATCAGCGCATGGCCGGACTTCGCACAAATGTGCTGGTCTCGGTGGGATCCTCGCTCTTTGTGACTCTTGGGTTTCGACTCGGCGGACAGGGTGTCGATCCCACCCGAATGGCCTCCTACGTGGTTTCAGGCATCGGCTTCCTGGGTGCCGGCGTGATCATGCGTGAGGGCGTCCACGTGAAGGGGTTGAATACGGCCGCCACCCTATGGTGCGCGGCGGCGGTCGGTGTCCTTTCGGGAGCCGGGTTTTTCTTCGAGGCCTCCGTGGGGGCTTTGACGGTGGTTCTCGCCCACGTGGTCCTTCGTCCTGTGGCCAAGGTCTTCGCCTCTCATCCCCTGTCTGAGGTCGCGGATGGAACCACCTACCGCATCCGGGTGGAATGCCGCACCCATGATGAGCAGAGAATCAGAGCCCTCATGCTTCAGGCGGCAAGACAGGATGGACTCGGTCTCAAGTCCCTTCATAGCGAGGATGCGGAACGGCCCGAGCGGCTCGATGTGTCGGCCATCGTGGCCTCCCCCGGGCGCGCCGACCGGTTGTTGGAAGAAGTGGTGAGTCGGCTGAGCCTCGATCCCAGCGTCAGCGCGGTGAGCTGGGAAATCGTCGCGTTCGACCTGGATGAGGCATGACTGTGGCGGGCCCAGGCACTTACTCAGGCGTGATCATCTCCCGGTCCTCGCGGTAGGCGAAGAGTTCCCCGAACCGGCCCCAGGTGACCAGGGTGTCAAAGGTCTGATCGGGGTTCTCCATGGGCAGCCGCTGTTGGAGTTCGGAGCGGAGCTCGTCCTCCTTCAGTTCGCCGTGATGGAGCTCGATGAGTTCCATCACCATCCGGAAGAGGCGGAGTTCCAGAAGCTGGGCCTTCCAGATGTCCTTGCGGTCGTCCATGTCGGCGCGAATGAAGCGCTGGCCCAGGGCCGTGAGAATCACCTGCCGCTTGGGGGTATCCACGAACTCGAGCATCTCTGCGCCCTTCACGGAGGCGAGGATCTTTTCGAACGTCACATGGGTGGCGGCAGCCACCAGGAAGAGGTCCGAGGTGCCGCCCTGCGTCTCGAGGTACTCGAGCAATCCCAGGATGTCCGAGGAGGGCGCCGGTGGCAGCGGCTCCACGAGGTCGGGTAGGAGGCTGGGCTCCGGAGCATTCACTTCGATGTCCGGCAGTTCCGCGCTGGTGATGATGTCATGCAGTTGGTCCACCAGGCGGAGGAACTCGGGGCTGCGCATGTCCCGGGGCCGGGGCAAGGAATTCTCGACGATGGTGCGGATCCGGCCCGGGTTGGCGGATAGCACCACGATGCGGTCGGCCATGTAGGCCACCTCCTTGATGTCGTGGCTGACCATGAGGATCGACGAGGGGTTGCGTTCGGCGTCGTCCCAGATGTCCAGGATCTCCGCGCGGAGGCCCTCTGCCGTGAGGGCATCCACCTGGCTAAAGGGCTCATCCATGAAGAGAATCTCGGGATCGACGCTGAGGGCGCGGGCCATGCCCACCCGCTGCTTCATGCCACCGGAGAGTTCGCGTGGATAGGCTTCTTCAAAGCCCTCAAGACCTACCTGCCGGATGGCGCGGTGGGCCTTCGCCTTGATGGTCTCCTCGTCCAGCCCCAGGGCCTGGAGCACGGTCTTCACGTTGGCCTCCACCGTCATCCACGGGTAGAGGGCGAAGTTCTGGAACACGATGGCCACACCCGGGTTGAGACCTTTCATTTCCTCGTTGTGGTAGTAGGCCCGCCCTTTGGTGGGCTGGATGAGCCCGGCGAAGATCCGGAGGATGGTGGATTTCCCGCAGCCGGAGGGCCCGATGAGACAGACCACCTCATTGGCCCGGACATCGAGGTTGATGTCCTCCAGCACGCGGAGCGGCTTGCCGGTGCCGCGGTCGAAGGATTTCTGGATGCCCTTCAGCTCGCAGATGGCTTCGTGGGTGGCGTTGATGGCGTGGATCATGGCGCCCTCACTTGGACAGAGAATAGCGGGTGTTGGCCAGCTGGTAGAGCGGCTTCCACACCAATCGGTTGAACAGGACGACGGTTCCGGCCAGCACCAGCGTGGCGGCGGCCAGGAGCGCGAAATCCTTATCGGCCGTGGCCTGGCTGACGATGGCGCCCAGGCCGAAGGTCTGCAGGGTGTAGCCCTTGAGGGAGACGTATTCAGAAACGATGCTGGCGTTCCATGCGCCGCCCGCGGCGGTGAGGCAGCCGGTCACCAGGTAGGGGAAGATCGCCGGGAAATAGAGCTCCCGGAATCGCTGCCAGCGGCCGAAATTGAAGGCCGTCGCCACTTCGCGGAGATCGCTGGGGATGGCGCTGGCGCCGGCGATCACATTGAAGAGGATGTACCACTGGGTGCCGAGCAGCATGAGCAGGATGCTGCCCCAGCCCAGACCCACCTTGAAGGTCGCGAGCAGGGCGATGACCGCAGGGAAGAGCATGGGCGCAGGGAAGGAGGCGGCCACCTGCACCACGGGCTGGAAGATCCTGGATAGGCGGGGGGAGAGCCCGATGGCCAGTCCGGCGGGCAGGGCCCAGGCCACCCCAATGCCCATGGAGATCAACACGCGGCTCAGGCTAAGGGCGTCCGCCTTCAGCAGGGTCATCCAGGTCCGGCCGGGCAGGCGGGCCAGCAGGTGGAAGATGCCCACGGTCCCAAGTACCAGCAGGCCGGACACGATCAGCAACGCCACCGGCGCCATCCATGGGGCCGCCTTTTCCATCCAGCTGGCCGACGTCGGAGAGGGCGCGAGGTGGGTTCGGGCATGCTGCCGGGCCCGGCGGCGCTTGCTCCGCCAGAGATCCCAGCGGCGGATCAGACGGCTGCGGCGGATCACGTTCAGGAACCAGCTCTCGGGTGCTTCGTTCTGGGCCGTGTCCTCCACTTTGAACCGCTGGGCCCACACCACGATGGGTCGCCACAGCACCTGGTCGAGAAACACGATCATGAGGATCATGGCGAGGACCGCGAAGACCTGCGCCTTGGCGTTGCCCTGTTCCACCGCCACGCTCATGTACGAGCCCAG
>JANXYT010000501.1 GCA_025355915.1 Holophagaceae bacterium | reverse complement strand
GTGGTGGCGCCCTGGAGCGACGAGCTGGTGCAGACGGCCATCCAGTTCGAACTCCGCCGCGGCGGCCAGGTCTACTTGGTGCACAACCGCGTGGAATCCATCGTCTCCATCGCCGCCCGGGTGCGCGAGCTGGTGCCCGATGCCCGCGTGGCTGTGGGCCATGGCCAGTTGAGCGATGAGGGCCTGGAGCAGGTGATGCTGGCCTTCATGGAGGGCCGGGTGGATGTGCTGGTGGCGACAACCATTGTCGAAAATGGCCTCGACGTGCCCAACGCCAATACGCTCATCGTCCACCGGGCCGACGCCTTCGGCCTCAGCCAGCTCTACCAGCTGCGGGGGCGGGTGGGCCGCAGCGACGTGCCGGCCTATGCCTACCTGCTCATCCCGCCCAAACACGAGATCAGCGACGAGGCCCGCCGGCGGCTGCAGGCCCTGGAGGACTTTTCGGAGCTGGGCTCTGGCTTCCGGGTGGCGGCCATGGATCTGGAGTTGCGGGGCGCGGGCAACCTGCTGGGTGGCGAGCAATCCGGCCACATCCATGACATCGGCTTCGAGCTTTACCTGAAGCTGCTGGAGGAGACGCTCCAGGAACTGCAGGGCCAGCCCAGCGGCACCTTCGAGGTCAAGCTCGACGGGTTGGCGCCCGGCGCCCAGCTCAGCCGCCGTTGGATCGATCAGGCCAGCGAGCGGCTGGTGGCCTACAAGCGGATCTCGCGGCTGCGGGACGAGAGGGAACTGGAGCAGTACCGCCTGGAACTGGAGGACCGCTTTGGTCGCATCTCCGAGGAGGATGCCGATACGGTGCGGTTCTTCGAGGTGCTCAAGGTCAAGCTGCGGGCCCAGGCCATGGCCGTGTCTGAGGTGGCGGTGGACAAGGGGCAGCTCAAGTTCCGCCTGAGTCCCCAGACGCCCCTCGACCCCGGAAAGCTCATGGTCTGGGTGGGCCAGAAAAAGGGCGCCCAGTTCAGCCCGGACGGCACCGTGCGCCTGCCCCTGCTCGGCACCCAGGACGGCCCCATCCTGCAGGCCCAGCGGGTGCTGGTGGAGTGGGCGCTCCTCGGCTGAGCCAGGATTCAGCCGAATAAGAATTCCCGCCGAAAGATCGACATGGCCCAGGGACGGTTCGCGAGCATCTGGAATGGCCACCGTCCGGCGATGGTGACCGCCGGGTGTTTCCTGGCGGCGGCGATGCTGGGCCTGCTCACGGCCCACCACGGCAGCGTCAAGGATTTCGAGCCGTTTGGCTTCGCTACCGCCAGCCGCACGCTGAACCAGCTCATGGCCATCGTGATGACCAGCATCGCGCTGATCCTGCCCCTCACTTCCAATCTGTACACGCCGCGGCTGGTGAAGCTCTATGTCACGCATCCACTCATCGTGGGCGGGCTGTCCGTGTTCATCATCGGCAACCTGCTGGTGATGGCGCTGCACTTCTTCCCGCCCGGCCATGTCTTCGTCCGCTTCGGCATCTGGGCCGTCGCCTTCATCTACCTGGTGGTGCTGGCGGGCATCCTGCCCTACCTATTCGGCATCAGCCGCTTCCTCCGCCCGAGCTACTTCATGCCGATGCTCAGCCGGAAGGGCCTTCGCAGCATCCAGGAGCTGGCGCGGGGACGGAAGATCGAAGCGAACAAGGACAACCTCTTCGAGACCATCGATGTGGTGACGAATGTGGCGCTCACCGGCATGACCCGCGGGGACCGGCAGCTGGTGCTGCTGGCGCTGAATTCCCTTCATGCGCTGCTGGCTGGCATCATCGGCTGCTCGGGACGCGCAGGCTCCTCCTGGCGCCAGTCCCGGCCATGGTTTGTTCCAGGCCTGGCCAAGGAAGGGCAGGACTATCTCATCCGGGAGCGGGCCTGGCCCGAAGCCTACGTCCTGGCGCAGACCCTCAAGGTGGCCGAGGTCGCGACCCGGCGGCAGCATGAGCTGCTCTCTGAACTGGCGGGGCAGTTGGTGGACACGGCCCGCCTGGCCTGCGGCGTGGACGCGACGGCCGTGATCGAACTCCACCTGATGACGTTCAATACCCTGTTGCGCGAAGCCGTGGAGGAGCATGATCTCCGGCGGTTCCAGAACCTGTCGTACCACTACCGGTTGCTCATCGAGGCCTTTCACCGCACGCCCCACCGGATGCACGAGGCCGCCCGCCGCTTGATGCACTACGCCCGTCTGGCGGACCAACAGGGGCTTCATTTCGCCTTCGAGACGGTGGTCTACGATCTGGGCGAACTGGTGCTCAGCATTGGCCGCCAGGATGAGGAGCGGGCTGTGGAGCTGATTCAGGCCTGGGCCGGGCCGGTCTGGCAGGACGCCATCGCCCAGGACAGCACCATGAAGAAGGTCGGCTGGCGCACGATCCTGCGCACCCACTGGGAGGCGCGGGCAAGAGGGTTGAAGGAGGCCGCCGATGCCATCTACTGGCGGTTCCTGACGGACGAGGCGATCCACCGCGAGCAGCTGGAACTGCTGCTGGAGGAGAACCGGGAACTGCACTATGAATTCAACGATCGGTTGATGCGCTTCGCCCACCTGTCCCCGGCCGCGGTGGTGCAAGCCCAGGCGTTCCTGGAACAGTGGTAACGGTTCGCCGGTGGAGACCCGCCGTTCACCGATCCCCCTGCGAGACCGCCAGGTGAAGGACTAACTTGGAACCGTCCCCGGGGGTTCCCATGTTGCCTTCTCTGCTGTCTGAAGCCGCCGCCCTGATCCGTATGATCCATGCGGTGGTTCTGATCGTCCTGATGGTTTCCTTCGCGCCTTCGGCCCTGCGCGGCGAGGAGCCCCGCATCGTGGCGCTGCATGATTTCGAATCCGCCGAAGTTCGCCAGCAGGGATTCACCTTGCCCAGGGCCATGAAGATCCACGTCTATGCCAAGGGCGCGGGCCTGCGCCGGATCGTGCCTGCCTCCTCCGGGGACATCCCACTCTTCGCCTACGGCTGGATCCTGAACGCCACCACCCGCGAGGTGGTCTGGCAGATGGATGGATCGAACACCAAACGGGCTTGGGAATACCGCGTGGCCGATCAGTATCTGGATCTGCCCGCCGGCAGCTACGAGGCCTACTTCGCCAATCACGGATTCGGCCAGGGCCTGCTCGTCGCCCAGTGGACCCGGAACATCGACCGTCGGGGGGTCAAGGCCGAACGCCCTGAACGGCCGCACGGATTCCTGGCGGCCTTCGGGGTGGATCACACCAGCCTCCTGCGCCACTGGCGCGAGCAGGTGGGGAACTACGGGATGGAAATCTATCTGCCCGCTGGTCGACCCTCAGATGTCTCCAACTTCGAGGCGCCCCTGCACTGGAAGAACATCGTGGTGGCCCTTCCCGGCGTCACGGACAACGGGCATTGGACCCAGGCCTTCCATGTGCGCAAGCCGGTCACCCTGCACATCTACGGGGAGGGCGAGGGCAGTGGCCGACGCATGCATGACTACGGCTGGATCACGGAGGCCCGCAGCCGCGCCCGGGTGTGGGAGATGAGCATGGACAAGGCCCAATTCGCCGGCGGCGCCCGCAAGAACCGCCGCCAGGTGGAGACCCTTCAACTGCCTGCGGGGGACTACGAGGCCACCTTCGTCACGGACGATTCCCATTCCCCCGCGGACTGGAATGCGGCGCCTTCCTGTGATCCCGGCATGTATGGGCTGACCCTGGCCGTGCCTTCCGACGCTGACCTTGCTGCGGTCGCCTTGACGAACCCCCTCACCTGGCCCGTGCTGTCCGAACTGGTGCGGGTGGGCAATGATCAGGACCGGCGCGCTCCGTTCACCCTCGCCACGGCCCAGTCGGTGCGGATCTACGCCATCGGTGAGGGGGATGGCGAGGACATGGCGGATGAGGCCTGGATTGAGGATGTCGCGGGCAAGAAGGTCTGGACCATGGAGCGCAGCCGCACCCTCCCCGCCGGCGGTGCCTCCAAGAATCGCCTGATCGACGAGGTGATCAGCCTCCCCAAGGGGGTCTATAGCCTTCGTTTCCGAACCGACGACAGCCATGCCTACGGCCATTGGAACAGCGATGGGCCATGGGATCCGGAGCACTACGGGGTGACGGTCTATGCGGTGAAGTGAAAGGGCATTTTCTATCGGCTTGAAGGCGTGTTGGTTTTACGGGTGCTAGCGATGCTTCAGCGGACCCGCGCATTCAAGATGATCTGGGCCCTCGGGTTCTCAGGCCCCGTGGTCCAGGTGGTCCAGGGGTGAACCGCCGGCGGCGCTGGGATCATGTGGCAGGCTTCCCCGCGGCGACCGGAAGTAGGCATAGGGCGTGGCGTGGAGGAAGTTGGATACGCGGCTGGTGTAGATGTCAGCGTACCGTTCGATCTGCCGGGTGAGGTGGCTCTTGTCGTTGCCCGCGCGGGTGAGCAGACCCCAGCGGGCATTGGTCATTTCGGAACCGGCCCTGGCCAGGGGGCCAATTTCAGCATCCAGAGCCACCAGCTGGCCGCGGAGATCGTGGACCCGGGCACCCAGGGTGGCTGCGTCCGCATCGGAGGTGGGCCCATAGCCGGTATGCAGGCGCTGGAGCGCGAGGCGGGCCCGGGACAACCGGCCTTCCAGCGCCTCCTTCTCCTGCATCAGGGCCATGATGCGAAGGTCGATGGGGCGAAAGGCCTCCAGGGCCGACACCTCGGCTTCCAGTTCCCGCAGCACCAGGGCCGTGCGCCACCTGAGGGTGCGCTTGCTCACATGCACGTCGCCGAACATGTGATCGCCCACATAGAGGATCTCGTCCCCGGAGATGCCCAGGTCGCGTTCCACCTGGGCTGCCGACCCGCCCAGGTAGATGCCGCCGGCGCGCAGGGAACCGACCAGGGGGCGCAGGAGGCCCGCCTCGTCCACCACCTCGAAGTACGGTCCATGTTCGGTGAAGAAGGCGGGCTTCCGGGCGGCGACGATCACCACATCGAAGAGCTGGCGCCAGGTCATGTCCCCCGGCAGGTGCCGGTCGTAGGCGTGGGCCATCATCTTCGAGGTGAAACTCCACTCCGAATTGGTGATGAGCAGCAGCTTCTTGCCCGCGGTCTTCTGGTCCAGCAGGGCCAGGGCGGCCTCGGGATCCTGCACCACGTAGCGATCCGGCGCCGAGGCGATTTCGGCCTTCAGATGACCCTCGATGTGCTGGGCATCCACCCGCGCCCGCACATGCCGGTAGAGGCTCGCGTACTCGAAGGAACGGGGCAGGGCACCGCGATCCAACAGGTCGACCGTCTGGGCGAAGAGGCAGCCTTCTGACAGCGAGAACAGCGTGTTGAGGAACACCCAGCGCGGATCACTCAGATCCACTGGGGTCTGGGTGTAGGCCTCGCGTTGCTCGGCGAACTCCAGCATGCGCGTGCCGTGCATGGCCCGTTTCACGAAACCAAAGCGGTCGGCCTTCACCAGATTCCCCAGCTCGGTATCGATCACGAGGCCGCGGGTCACCATCTGCGGGTCGAAGTCGAGCCCGTCCATGGGCCAGCCTTCGGAGGCCAGGCGTGCCCGGGCCTGGGCGTAGACCATGCGCTCGAAGGCGTCCACCCGGTAGTCCACCAGGGTGTAGTCCATGTCGTAC
>JANXYT010000102.1 GCA_025355915.1 Holophagaceae bacterium | reverse complement strand
CACCCATATTTGAAAAGACCTTGCTGTATCCGTCCACAGTCTTCCAAGGTGGTGGCGTAAGCGGGTCTGAAGGCGTGGTTGACAACGAAAAGGAGCTGTTTCCACTGACCAGAACACCGGCACCCGAATCCAGAGTGATCTGGTACTCGCCCTTGGACCCTTCGAACACGTTGATGCCCACCAGTCCGGCAAGTTTGTCGGTCAGGGCCTTGCGCTGATCCCGTGCATCATTGTCCGAGCCTTGGACCGTTTCAGTGGTGATGCGCTGATTCAGCTGGGCGATCTGATTGGTGAGCGTGTTCACCTCAGTCACCAGACTCGCCACGCTGCGGTCGGCGTTGTCGCGTTGGGCGCTCAGCAGGCGGTATCGGGTCTGCAGTCCCGAGATCATGGTGTTCGCCTTGCCCACCAGATTCTGGCGGAGGGCACCATCTTCGGGCCGGGCGGAAAGTTCCTGAAAGCCCTGGAAGAAGGCCTGGATCTGAGCCCCAATGCCGGTACTGCCGGTATCCCCAAGGCTCGTGGACACCGCATCCACGCCCGCGTACCGCTCGTTGGCCCCCGTCTGGCGGGCCGTCTCCTGATAGATCTGGAGGTCGAGGAACCGGTCCCGGATTCCCTGGACTGCGTTCAGCGTCACGCCGGAACCGAAGAATATTTGCCCTTCAACCAGAGATCTGTTGGCGGTGAGATCGGCCCGTTGGCGGGTGTAGCCAGGTGTATTCACGTTCGCGATGTTGTGACCCACCACGTTCAGGGCTGCCTGCTGGGCCTGCAGACCTGAGAGCCCGATGTAGAGACCGGCGTTCAGTCCTGGCATGGCTAGACCTTTCCGTGCAGCCGAGGCGCGAGAACCGGAGCCTCGGCGGGAATCCCATTCCGGCCATAGGCAGGTGATCCGGAAAGGCTGACAAGCGCGGACCGCAATGGGGACTGAAGCCCCATGAGCAGGGTCTGGATGGCGACGATGTGCTGCTTCAGGGCGTTCGCGTTCACGGGATCCTCCGGCCAGCCCACCAGCTCAGACCATCGGATGTTGGACAGGAGCGAGGACGGATCCTCCCCCTCAATCAGCCTGGCCTCGAGCGCATCCAGGAGTTCGGGCACGGCATGCAGCATGGAAGACCTCCTCCGGTATCTCAGGGCAAGCCTCAGGCCAAGAGGTCTAGGTGCGGCCCGGCACCCTCTGCCGGGGTCGCCTCGGTCTCAGGTGGAAGGTCCCCAGAGGACCCGGTGCCGCGCCCCTGCCTGCCCCTCTGATCCTGGGGGCCATGCTCAGATAGCTTCATGGCATCCGTCTCGGCGATATCCGCCACATCGAGCATGGCATCCGCCAACTTGGCGTCAAAAGCCTGCCGACGGGCCTGTTCCCGCTGGACCTGGAAGCCCCCCTCCATGGCCGCCCTCACCGTCTCGACTGCGGCGGTCTGGAGGATCTGGCGTTGTCCCAGTGGACTGATCATGCCCTCACGATTGGGGCCTGGGGGCTAGGAATGGCTTCCTTTCGCCATGTGTTCCTTGATGAGCCCTTCGGCCACGGCCTCTCCATCGGGGTGGTAGGCATCCGCATCCAGCTGATTCTTGATGGCTTCGACTTTATCCATCCGGATGTCCGGGACGACGGCCAGGGCTTCCTGGGCCACGGCCACGAGCCGGGCCGCAGAGGAGACCTGGACGGCATCCGTGACGGAAGCCGGAGCGACTGGAGCAGACGCAGGCGAGGCGGACGGTTTGGATCCGGCCACGCTCTGAGTGCTTCCGACGCCACCTGGTTTGCCACTGATACGCATACTCACCTCGACAAGAGAGCTATCGGCAGTTTGCCAAAATCCCTCAATTCGCCGGGAGTTCTTTTTTGTGGTCGTTTTTATCCGGTTGGCCCCAACTTGCCTTCAACCGTTCCGCCAGACCCCAGCCATGCCCCGAAGATACGGCCCGATCCACCACCGCCTGATCCATCAGGTACTCGTAGGTGGACCGCGACTGTCCTGCGTCCCCGAGCAGCCCCGAGGGCTCCACGGTCTTTCGCATGGTCTGGAAAAGGAGGCCCATCAGGAGGCCTTCGAACTGGCGCGCGGCCTTGTCGGTCTTTTCCGCTGCATCGGGCAGGGCCATGGCGCCCTGGGCCTGGGCCAGGGTGTCAACGGCAGGAAGCCCCGGGGCGATCACAGGACCCTCAGTTCGGCCTGAAGCGCACCCGCCTCCTTGATGGCCTGAAGAATGGCCACCATGTCGCGGGGGCTGACACCCATGCCGTTCAGCATCTCGGCCAATTTGCCCACGCTGACCCCGGGCTCGACCGTCACCGTCTTGAGCTTCTCCTCGACGGCAGCGACGTCCTTCTTGGTGGCCGTGACGGTCTTGCCCTTGCTGAAGGGCGCAGGTTGGCTCACCAGCGGCGTGGAACTAACCATGATGCTCAAACCGCCCTGGACGATGGTCACGGCGCCAATGCGGACCTCTGCCCCCAGGATCACCGTGCCCGTGCGTTCATTCACCACGACCCGGGCCTTGGGCTGCAACTGCACGGTCAGATTCTCCAGACGGGCCACCAACTCGACCGCACGGCCCTGGTATTCCTTCGGGATCTGCAGTTCCACCGTGCGGGAATCCAGGGGCTGGGCCAACTTTTCGCCCAGTTCCTCGTTGATGGCGTGGACCACCCGCATGGCCGTGGTGAAGTCCTCCTCCATGAGGCTGTACCGCAAGGTCGCACGGGCATTGAAGTTTCCGCCCACTTCGCGCTCGATGAGGGCACCTTCGGGGACCCGGCCCACGGTTGGATGGTTCTTCGTGACAGAGGCACCTCCGGCAGAGGCGCTGAAACCGCCCACCAGCAGCGGCCCCTGGGCCACGGCATACGTGAGGCTGTCCGGCCCCTGCAAGGCGGTCATCAACAGGATTCCTCCCGCCAGGGATTTCGCATCACCGGTGCTAGACACGGTCACATCCAGACGCGAACCCGTGCGAGAAAACGCCGGAAGCTCCGCCGTCACCATCACGGCAGCGACATTCTTGACCTTCACGGTGGCCGGATTCACGGTAAGCCCTTGTCGCGCCATAAGGTTGGTGAGGGACTGAACGGTGAACTTGGTCTGGTCCTTGTCGCCGGTGCCATCCAGGCCCACGACCATGCCGTAGCCCAGCAACTGGTTGGCCCGCACGCCCTGCAAGCGGGCCACCTCCTTGAGGCGGACCTCGATTTTCTTCTCGGGCTTGGCGATATCGGCCCCCAGAAGGGCCACGGCCGCGAGGAATAGGGCTGCGACGCGCATGGAAGCCTCCTAGAAGGGCCAGATGTAGTTGAGCAGGCGGCTGATGTAGCCAGGCTTCAGCGTTTCGTCGACCACACCCTCGCCCCCGTAGCCGATGCGAAGTTCCGCCACCTGGCCCGAAGCGATGCTGTTGGCCCCATCCAGGCGGTTGGGATCGATCATGCCCGCCACATAGAGGCGCTGGGTTTCGTTGTTCAGCTGGATATCCCGGTAGCCCTCGACGATCAGGTTGCCATTGCCGATCACCTTCACCACGCGAGCGGTGATGGTGGTCGTGAACGTGGCGCTCCGGCCGGTGGTGCCCGTACCGGCGAACTTGTTGGTATTGGCGGTGGCCTTGTCGGATAGGCTGCTGCCGATGCCAAACCCGGCAAGCGCACCGAAAAGATTGGGACTGCTTAGCTTATTGCTGCCGGCTCGATTGGTGGTCACGTCGGCTTTGCTGATGGCGTTGGTGCTTTCACTGATCCGCAGGGTCACCAGATCATTGACGCGGTAGGCGCGCAAATCCGCCACGAAGGGCCGATCGCGCCAGAGGCTGCCCTCACTGAGGGGCTGGGTCACCGGGGCCTCTTCCACCAACGGAATGGCGGGCTTCTTCAATAGGTTGGGATCATGGCGGCGCGGAATGGAGCAACCGATCCCCACAAACAACAGGATGATAGGCAGCATTTTCCTCATGAAGCACCTCCGTCCCCTTAGTGGGCGAAGATGGTGCCAAACCGTCAGGCCAAGGCGACGAGAATGCGATCATGCCCCGCAAGATCCTGATGAATCATGGCGTTGTGCCACCCAATGCCCACGGCGTTACGGCACAACTCGCCCCCCTGGCCTGCCCCGATCTCCAGCAGACAGGCCGGTGCCCTCCGCGCATGGGCCTGGGCGAGGAGGGCCTCCGACAGCGCCAATCCCCGATCCGGGGCGAACAGGGCCGAGGCTGGCTCGAAGGTCAGTTCCCGTTGCAGGGTCGACCGGTCGGCGGGGTCCACATAAGGTAGGTTGGCCACCACCAGGCCCACCGGATCTGGTACCGGGTCCAGGAGGTGACCTTCATGGAATTCGATAACCGCCCCCAGGGCACGGGCATTCCCCCGCGCCACGGCGACGGCCTCGCGGCACAGATCCGAGGCCACCACCCGCCAGTCGGTCTCCAGCGCAAGACTCACGGCGATGATGCCGCTGCCAGTGCCCACATCGACGCAATGATCGACCTTCAGCCGCCGCCCCACGTCCAGCGCTGCCTCCACCAGTAGCTCGGTTTCAGGCCGGGGAATCAGAGTGTCGGGCGTGACCTTGAATCGACGGTCGCGGAAGAGGCTCCAACCCAGGATGTAAGCCCAGGGCTCTCCTTTTCTGCGGCGGCGGACCCAGCCACTCACGCGCCGACGCACCTCGCCGGGGGCCTGCTCTGTCCCATGCGCGGCCATCCAGCTTCGGGAAAGATCCAAACCATCCTCGAACCACTGGATGCACTCAGCGTGAGCTTCTTCAGGATCCAGAAATCCGGCCAAAGCCGTGGCCAGGTCGAGGCGGAGTTGGTGGTACGTCTGGGCCATCCCTCCAGCCTAGCGCAGGAAGGTCAGGCCATCAGCGCCTTGGCGCGCTCCTGGCTTTGCTGGGCGACGATCTCATGGAGGCTGCCGCCGTGGCTGTCCATGGTGACCACCAGGGGAAAATCCTCCACCTCGATGATCCAGAAGGCCTCGGGGCTGCCGAACTCTTCGAGCATCTTCACGTCCACCACGCGCTTTACCTGGGCGGCCAGCAGGCTGCCCGCGCCGCCGGTGGCATGGAGGTAGACGGCGCCCGTCTTCTGGAGGCCCTCGCTGGTCTTCTTCCCCATGCCGCCCTTGCCGATGACGCCGCGCACCTTGTAGGTGTCGATGACGTCGGCTTGGTAGGGCTCCTCCCGGATGCTGGTGGTGGGGCCCGCGGCCACGAAGGACCAGGTGCCGTCCTCATGCTTCTTCACGACTGGGCCGCAGTGGTAGATGACCATGTTCTCGAGGATGGGCTTCAGCCACTCGGGTTTTTGCTCCTTCATGAACTTGTGGCCCATGTCACGGCTGAGGACGACGCGGCCATTGAGCAGCACCTCGTCGCCCACCTTGAGCTGGCGGGCCTGGTCTTCGGAAATGGGGGTGGTGAGACGGATCATGGGAACCTCAGAATGCTCAATCAGTCGAAGGACACTTCGCCATTGCCGCCGATCTTCATCACCAGACGGCGGCTGCTCCAGCACATGTAGCTGATGCTCACGTAGAAACTGGCAGGGTGGCGAAACATCTCCTCGGCGAGGACACCCAGGATGGTGGTGTTGCCGCCGTAGCCCATGGGGCCAATGCCCAGGGTGTTGAGATCGTTCGTGAGCTCCTTTTCGAAG
>JANXYT010000477.1 GCA_025355915.1 Holophagaceae bacterium | reverse complement strand
GCTCTTCTTTTTGGGTTGGACGAACTGCGCTTGTTTAGCTTTGCGATCCGACATGGGAAAATCCTCTCGGGATGGAGTTGTGGAAACGCGTCATGGGACGGGCCCTGACGGGTGGCGATCAACGGCAATAGGGGCCGCAGGTTGAAGGGCGGGGCTGAAGGTTTCCTGTTGGCGCAGGGGGTCGGAAGAGTAGAAGGGTGGCGAGGGTGATGCCGATCGCGGCGCAGAGATACACGATCCAGCGCAGCCAGGGACTCTGCTGGTGGAGATGGCCCGACTCGTGCGAGGCCGAATCCGTCGGAACGGAACCGGCCTGAGCCGCGCGCGCCACAGGAACGTCCGTCGCCGTTTCCTGGGCAGGGAGAGGCCTCCTGGTCATGGCGCGCCTTGCAGGGGGATCTTGAGCGTGACGTCCGTCCAGCCGCGATCGGACTTTGCGACAGTCGCCTCCCGGCCCATGCCGCGGATGGTCTCTAATACATTGAAGATCCCGAAGACATCCCCCGACGGGATTCCAGGCAGGCAGAACACGGGATCAAACATCCTCCTGAGGTCAGCCTCGGGTTCACCATGGCCGGGATCCAGGATCTGGATCACCACCATGTCACCTTCCTGTTCGCTAAACACCTGGATGGGGACCTTTCCATTCGCCTCATTCAGGGCCCGTTGGATCAGCAACTCGAAACTCCGGCGGACCAGAGTAATGGGGCCCCGGACCGGGCTGAGTCCGGGATCCAGATCCACCTCCACGCCGACCATCGTGCCCCGGTTCAGATGGAAGGATTCGATGACTTCCTGCAGGCAGATCTGGAGGTCGAACACGCGCACATCCGGAGATTCTTCCGAGCCTGCTGCCGTGCGGCTGAATTGCCGCAGGAGCAGGGTGGCCTGTTCCGAGGCGCGGCGCAGCGTCTTCCAGGCATCAATCTGTGCTGGCCGGGCATCGTCAGAGGGCTTGAGGAGCTCCTGGGCAAAGAGCATGGGATGCATGGTGTTTTCAAGTTCCCTGGCGATGGCCATCGCCTGCTGTCCGACTTCGATCTGCCACTGCGATTCCACGAGCCGTCGTTCGCGCTCGACCTGGTCAGTCACATCTCGCATCACAGCGAGGTAGGTGGGGCCGCCCGGAAGGTCAATCCTCCCGACCCGGGTGTCCACCGCACGCAGCGCCCCGCTGGCATGCACCAGGTTCAGGCGGAGGGTAGCCCCTGGGGAAGCTGATTCCAGGCTGCGGACCGCCTTGTCTGCAAGAAGTAGACGGATGCTCAATCCCTTTCCGTAGCGCAGCGACGATGTACCCAGCAGGTCCGCCATCCCAGGGTTGAGCCGATGGACTTCCCTCTGCGGACTCCATGCGACAACCCCATCCGGGATGGTGTCCACCAGGGTCTGCGAGAAATTTGCTAAGAGGTCGCTACGATTCTTCTGATAAACGGCCAAGCCCCCGGCCACACCGAAGCCGATGGCGATGAGCATCGAGGCGCCTGCGAACATCGATAGGCGTGCCGCGTTCCGCTGGCTGGACCGGATCGCCAGCTCCAGCATGTCTTTGTGATAGCGCGCCAGGGCCTGCATGGTGCCAAGGACGGTCTGGTGTTGATGGTCCAGGTGGGCATGGGCTGACAGGGCTTCCTGCCAGCGGGCGGTCTTCTCTGTCCCTGCCGGAAGGTGGGCGAGTCCGATGGAAAGCCGCCTTGTCCGCTCGACCTGGGAGAGGTAGCCGGAGATCGACCGGTCGACCGAGGCGAGGTAGGGATCCACTTCATCCTGGGTGCGCCGCCCGAATTCCTGTCGCGAAGAAGCCAAGCGGTCCAGGGCTGCCTCAAGGGCAGCGGATTCGACTTCGGGTCGCTCGGCGTACAGCATGCCCGTGGCCTTCGCGTGGAGTTCTTCCAGCACCCCCAGGTGTCGGGAGGATTGCAGCGTCCAGGTGCTGCAATGGGCAAAGCCCAGGGAGGCGGCCCGAGTTGACTGGATCAACAGGCCCGACCAGAGAAGAAGCCCAAGGAAAGGCAGGGCCACGG
>JANXYT010000100.1 GCA_025355915.1 Holophagaceae bacterium | reverse complement strand
TCCAGGTAGCCGATGGTGCGGAAGCTCATGCTCTCGCCCACGAAGATCCGGATGGCCATGTTGGCCAGCTTCTGCTGGATGAGGCCGAAGCTGTTGATGGCTTTGCCGAACTGCTGGCGTTCGGAGGTGTACTTGATCGAGTATTCCAGGATGCGCTTCATGCC
This sequence comes from Holophagaceae bacterium, assembly GCA_025355915.1. Taxonomy (GTDB): domain Bacteria; phylum Acidobacteriota; class Holophagae; order Holophagales; family Holophagaceae; genus Geothrix. Next base: position 7,261 of record JANXYT010000100.1, on the reverse strand, counting down.
GCCCTGGCTGCCCACGCCCAATTTGAAACGCCCGATGTTGAGGATGCCGAAGGCGATCTTGTGGCCCTTGCCGATCTCGCCCAGCAGGCGGTCCTTGGGGATGCGGCAGTTCTCCAGGATCACGGTGCGGGTGGAACTGCCCTTGATGCCCAGCTTCTTCTCTTCTGCGCCGGTGCTGATGCCCGGATCGGTCTTCTCCACGATGAAGGCGCTGAACTGCTGCCCGTCCACCTTGGCGAAGATGATGAAGACATCGGCGAAGCCAGCGTTCGTGATCCACATCTTGGTGCCGTTCAGCACCCAGGTGTCGCCCTCGCGCACGGCGGTGGCTTTGGCGCTCATGGCGTCCGAGCCGCTGCCCGCCTCGGTGAGGGCGTAGGCGGCCAGCCACTCGCCGGTGGCCAGCTTGGGCAGGTAGGTCTGCTTCTGGGCCTCGGTGCCGAAGTAGACGATGGGCAGGGTGCCGATGCCGGTATTGGCGCTGTAGCTCACGGCGAAGCTGCCCTGCTTGCTCATCTCCTCCAGCACCAGCATGGCGGTCCGCTTGTCCACATCCATGCCGTCATAGGCCTCGGGAATCTCCAGTCCCAGCAGGCCCAGTTCGCCGGCCTTCTTCATGAGTTCCACGGTGAGCGGGAGGTCCAGCTTGTCGATCTGCTCATCCCTGGGCAGCACTTCGCCCTGGATGAAGTCCTTGGCGGCCCGGGCGAATTCCTTGGCGTCATCGCCGAATTCCTCGGGGGTGAACTGGGGCAGGGCCCCGATGGGGGTCATCAGGAAACTGCCCCCCTTGACCTGCTCGACGGCGGCGGCGGCGGTACTCATCTCTGTCCTCCTGCGGATTGGGTAGGGATCAAGATGGGCGGGCGAAAGCCTCTTGGCTAGCCTCTACCTTCGGTCAACGCTCCTCACCAGGAAGCGAACCGCGAAATTCGCGAAAGGCCCTTCGGCCACACGAAAAGGGAACCGGCGACCGATCCTGCCGCCCCCCACTGGAGCCCATGTTTGCGAAACATGGCCACCAGAACGGAACGAGGCCCCCGTTTTAACCTGTGCGAATCTTTGAAATCTGGGGACCCATGGCCTTTTCTGCGTCATCTGCGCCATCTGCGGTTTCCAGCTTTTCAACCCGAGCCTGATCGGTGTGCACGAAGTATTCCTGCCGTTTTCGCACCCTTTCGCATTTTTCGCGGTTTCATGTTTTCCTGCCTGGCCTCTGGTTCAATGGAGGTTCCCGCGGAGGTTCGATGCCGGAAGGCAGGCAAGTGCAGCAGATGTTTTCGGCCATCGCCGGGAGGTACGACGTCCTGAATCATGTGCTCTCGGGCGGCATGGACTTCTGGTGGTGGTGGCGCATGGCCCGGATGAGCGGTGCTGGCCCGGGCAAGCGCTTTCTGGATGTGGCGGCGGGCACGGGGGATTCCAGTCTCGCGCTGGCCCGGCGTGGCGCCGAGGTGATCAGCACGGACTTCACCCACGCCATGCTGCGGCTTGGACCGCCCAAGTTCGCCCGGCAAGGGCTGGCGGGCCTGATCTGGGGCTCCAGTGATGCCGACGCCCAGGGCCTGCCCTTCCGGAACGCCTGCTTCGATGGCCTCACCATTTCCTACGGCATCCGCAACGTCGAGCACCGTCCCCGGGCCTATGGCGAATTCCTGAGGGTTTTGCGCCCCGGCGGCCAGCTCACCATCCTGGAGTTCAGCACCCCGGTGCTGCCGGGACTGAAGGCGTTCTACACCTGGTACAGCCGACGGGTGCTGCCGCGCATCGGCGCCTGGATCAGTGGCGACGCCTCGGCCTACACGTACCTTCCGGAGAGCATCCGCACCTTCCCGGATCAGCGGTCCCTGGCGGCAGAACTGGAAGCCGCGGGCTTCCGCGGGGTGCGCTGGACGAACCTCACGGGCGGCATCGTGGCCCTGCATACTGCGTTGAAATGATCAGATCGCGCGGTGCCGTTCGTCGACCATGCGGTCGATGATCTGCACCACCTCTTCGCTGGCTCGTTCTGCGGCCTCGAAGTGGGCGTAGATCTGATTCTGGGTCTCCTGGTTCTTTTCCCAGGGGCGCCCCAGCAGACCAACGGCTGTGTGGATGTTCTGGTGGACCCCCGCATGGGGGGCCTCCAGCCGGTTGTAGGACGGCACGTGGGAGAACAGCTCGGCGCCCTGGCCGGTGTAGTACCAGGCGCCCAGGCGGCAGCCTCGGTGGTCGGTCTGGACCGCCTGGGCCTCCGGGGAGCCGGCCCCCTGGTGGACGACGCGGTAGCCGTTCTGCTTGTAGAGGAAATGATCCACCTTCACCAGGGAGGCGAAGCTGTAGTCCTGGACCTTGTTGATCTGGGTGAGCGAGGTCTTGGCGGAGTCGGCGAACTTCACCACCCTGGAACGAAATTCCGTGACGGCGTTCCGGCTGCCTTCCGCAATCTCCTTCATTTGCGCGGAATCCGAGATCATCCGGACAGTGGCCTGGCTGAAGGATTCGATGGTGGCCGCGATGGTGGCGGCTGCGTCCTTGGTGTTCTCGGACAAGGTTCGCACTTCCTCGGCGACCACGGCGAAGCCTTTGCCCACGTCCCCTGCGTGGGCGGCCTCGATGGCTGCATTCAGAGCCAGCAGGTTCGTGCGGTCGGCCACGTCTGTGATGACCTGCACGATCAGGTTGATCTCATCGCTTTTCTCGTGGAGGAGCGTGATCTGGGCATTCGTTTCGGCCACCATCTCGGCCACCTGGTTCAGGTTGGCCACGATGCCGTCGATGGTGGAGCGGCTGCCGTCGGCCTCGTGAGCCGTCTCTTTCGATAGCTGTCCCACGATGTTCAGTTCTTGGGTCATGTTCATCAGGTATTCCTGGATGGATTTCAGATTGCCGATCAGTTTCCCGGAGTTGAGATCCGTGATCCGGGTGACCAGCTTCTCCTTCAGGGCCATCTGCTGGACCTGCCCGAGGCTTGCCACCGAGACGTTGATGCGCGTCATGCCGTCCTTGAAGGCCCCGTGCAGGCCCTGGTCCATGGCCAGCCGGAAGGTCTGGCCGCGGGTGGCGTGGTCGAAGGCGGAGAAGACTTCCCGGAAGTAGGCCTCCTGCTGGTCCAGGAGGTCGTTGAGCGCCCAGGCCAACTCCCCGGTGGCAGCACCCTTCTTGATGTGGGTCATGCGCTGATCAAGGTTGCCCAGGGCCGCTGTGTTGAGGTTGCCGGTCAGGTGGTCCAGGGCCCGCAGGATGCGATGGACGGTGTAGAGGGTCAGCCCGAGCAGGAAGGCGACCAGCGTGAAGACTGTCCATCCCAGGGAAGAGATCCGGCCGGTTCCGGCGGCCTGATAGCCGAAGACCAGGAAGAGCCCCAGGGTGGCGGCGACCAGGTAGTGGACCCTAGAACCCAAAGACAAATTCTTCATAGCTCACGCCCTTCTGTTCGAGTGCCTGGTGGAGGAACGCCGTGGAGGCCTTCATGCCGGCTTGGCCGTCGCCCGCCTTGCGCTCGGCCTCAAGCATGGCGAGGTACAGCGGGCTGACGGCCTGGATGGCCTCAGGCCTCGGCTTGCGCCGCACCGAGTAGTAGCCGATGAGGCTTCCGCTGGCGTTGCAGGAGGGCGTGATGTTGGCAAAGACCCAGTAGAAACTGCCGTCCTTGGCCAGGTTCTTGACGTAGGCGTTGATCTCGCGCTTGGCCTGGACCGTGTCCCACAGGAGCTTGAACACGGCCCGGGGCATGTCCGGATGCCGCAGGATGCTGTGCGGGGCGCCGAGAAGCTCCTGCTCGGAGTAGCCAGAAATCTCGATGAAGATCCGGTTCCCGTAGGTGATGACGCCCTTCAGGTCGGTCTTTGAGACGATGAAGTCGTCCTCACCCAGGATTTTTTCATGCTGGGTGGGTTGGGGCCGGATGCTCATGGGGGGATCTCCACCCGATTGGTATCGGCTGCCCATGGGCCTTGGCCTGAGTATTAGCGTATGGCAGGGGATTCAGGCTGGAGACCGGAGGCTGGAGACCGGAGGCACTGCTCCTGATGCGGCCCTTTGGGCCGCGCCAAATGATCTCCTTTGGGCCGTTCGGTTTTGAGCGGTCGGCCGGTTCACCGAGCCGTACCTCCCGCCTCCAGCCTCCTGCCTAATGCATCATCCCGCCGAGAGCGGGTAGCGACCCAGGTCCACCAGGGCCTGGGAGATGCTTTGCCGGAGGGAGGACAGGGCCACCGGGGCCGGAGCCTGCATGGCGAGCAGGTCGGCCACCAGGGTGTCCAGCACTGCGTCGGAGGCGAGTTCGGCCGCCAGCATCCGGGCTTCGGACTGGACACGGTTCCAGGCTTCCTGGGTGTAGACCATGGCCAGGTCCCGGGCCAGGCCGGCCCAGCGGTGCTCGGCCTCGGCCATCTTCTGGGCGCGGACCACGGCGGATTCCATGGCGTAGATCTCCACCAGCAGATTGCTGATACGAGCCGCGGCCTCCTGGTTGTCGAGGATCTTCGGTCCGCGAGAGGACTGGGCCAGAGCGATCACCTTGAGGGCCCGGGCCTTGGACAGGGCCACGATTCGGGGCAGATCGTCCCCTGGAAGGACCAGCGGCGCCGCGGCGGTTTCCGCCAGCGGAAGCCCATCCACTCCCCCACAGCGCTTCAGGAAGGTGCCCGCGATGAGCAGGCGGTTGATCTCGTTGGTGCCCTCGAAGATGCGGTTGATGCGGCAGTCGCGGTAGATCTTCTCCGCCGGGTACTCGGTGCTGAACCCCGCGCCGCCAAAGGTCTGCACGGCGTCATCGGCCGTGGCGAAGAGGGCCTCGCTGCCCCACACCTTGGACATGGAGGCTTCCACCGCGTATTCGTCGATGGCCTTCATCTTGTCGGCGCCGCCGGTCTCGCTGTCCCAGCTGGTGCGGGCCAGGGCCTCGTCCAGGTAGCCGATGGTGCGGAAGCTCATGCTCTCGCCCACGAAGATCCGGACGGCCATGTTCGCCAGCTTTTGCTGGACGAGACCGAAGGCCGTCAGGGGTTTGCCGAACTGGGTGCGCTCACCGGCGTATTTCAGGGTGTATTCCAGCACCCGCTTGCCGGCTCCGACGGAGCTGGCCCCCAGCTTGAAGCGGCCCACGTTGAGGATGCCCAGGGCGATGCGGGCGCCCTTGCCCTTGCCGCCCAGGAGGCGGTCCTCGGGGATCCGGCAGTTCTCCAGGATCACCGTGCGGGTGGAACTGCCCTTGATGCCCAGCTTCTTTTCCTCGGCCCCGGTGCTGATGCCGGGATCGGTCTTCTCGACGATGAAGGCGCTGAGGTGGCTGCCGTTGATCTTGGCGAAGATCACGAAGACATCGGCGAAACCCGCGTTGGTGATCCAGGCCTTGGTGCCGTTCAGCACCCAATGGCCATCCTGCAGCACGGCGGTGGCTTTGGCCCCCAGGGCGTCGGAACCGCTGCCCGCTTCCGTCAGGGCGTAGGCCGCGCACCATTCCCCAGAAGCCAGCTTGGGCAGGTACTTCGCCTTCTGCTCATGGGTCCCGAAATAGACGATGGGCATGGTGCCGATGCTGGTGTGCGCGGTGTAGCTGGTGGAGAAGCTGGCCTGCTTGGCCATCTCCTCGAGCACCAGCAGGGCGGTCTTCTTGTCCAGGTCCAGGCCCCCGTAGGCCTCGGGGATCTCCAGGCCCAGGATGCCCAGGTCGCCAGCCTTGGCCAGCAGGTCGCGGGTGAGCTGCAGGTCCAGGTGGTCAATCTCCTCGTCCCGGGGCATGACCTCGCCGTTCATGAAGTCCCGGGCGGCTCCGGCGATGGCGATGGCGTCCTCGCCATTCTCTTCAGGCGTGAACTGGGGAAGTGAGCCCGCTGGGTGGAACATGAAACTACCGCCCCGTACCAGCTGGGTCTCGTCCATGGCCATGGGAACCTCCCTCCGTAGAATCATCTACCCGAAGTCAGGGTCCCTCCAGTCCTAATAAAGGAGAACTGTGTCACAAAAGATGACAGGGCGGCCCGACGGCCACTTCAGACCCGGAACATCGCCACTTCTATGCGGATGCTTTCGGCGATGCGGGACAACTCTGAGGCGGTGCCGGCCACCTCGGACACTGTGGCCGAGAGCTGGTGGCTGGCGGAGGCATTGCGGGCCACATCGCCGGATACGCGGCTCACCATGGACCCCACCTCCTGGCTGATCCGGACCTGTTCACCGGCGGCGTGCCCGATTCTGGTGGCCGTCTCGACGGTCTCGCCCATATGCGTGTGGATCTGCCGGAGGGCCTTCGTGGTGGCGTCGACCGTGACGGTACCCTTGCCCAGGGCCTCCTCCGTGGCCGCGATGAGCTGGTTGATCTGATGGGTGGCCTGGCTGGAGCGCTCGGCCAGTTTCCGCACCTCCTCGGCCACCACGGCGAAGCCCTTGCCCATCTGGCCCGCCTTGGCGGCCTCGATGGCGGCGTTCAGGGACAGCAGGTTGGTCTGCCGCGCGATGTCCTGGATCACGGAGACAGCCTTGATCATCTCGGCGGTCGCCCGGCTGATGTCCTCCATGGCGCGGGCGGTATCCATACCGGTCGCGATCCCGTGCTGGATGGCCAGTTCCGACGAGGTGGAATGGGCATGGGACCGTTCAGCCAAGGCCATCACGTCGGCCAGAGAGGTGGAGAGCGTCTTCATGGCGTCGGCCATGGTCTGGGCGTTCCCCTGGGTGGACTGGGTGTGGCTATCCAACTGAGTGGCCGTGGCGGAGAGCGATTCGGCGGTGGCGGAGAGCTCCGTCGAGCCGCTGGCGACGCCGTGGGAGTGGAGCCCCAGCCGCTGGAAGAACCGTTGGTAGAACTCGGTGAGTTGGTTGGCCTTGTCGGCAATCCCGCAGATCTCGTCCTGGCCTTCCAGGGGAAGACGGCGGGTCAGGTCGCCCTTGCCGCTGGCCAGGTCCGACATGGCGAGGTCCAGGTCGCGGAGGCGACGCTGAAGGTTGCGGATGGCCAGCAGGAGCAGGGCCGTTCCGAGGGCCCCGGCGAGGAGCCCAACTCCCACCGCTACCTTCATGGCCCGATCCTGATCGCGCATGGAAGTCGCCTTGACCGCGGCCATGGCCGTCTCCTGCTGCTTCATCAGGCCCAGCAACCGGTCCTTGACGGCCCGCCAGGCGGGGGTGGCCTGCTTGTTCAGCAGGAGGATCCCGGCGGCCTGGTCGAGGGCCTTGGCCTTGATGGGTTCCTGGAGGCTGACCAGTTCATTCCACCGGGCGCCGATCTCGCGCAGGGCCTTCTGGCGCTCGGGGGTGTCCGCGGTCAACGCGATCCCCG
>JANXYT010000469.1 GCA_025355915.1 Holophagaceae bacterium | reverse complement strand
TGGCGATGGCCGCAGGCCACGGACAGTCCCGCGAAAACCATGACCAGCACGCAGGCGGAGGGCCCGTTTATCTTCTTCATGGCTACCATTCCTTCCCCACGGCCTGTTCCAGCTGGAAGAGCCCGCTCCAGTAGTCGTTGAGGTTCTGCTGGTACTCCGCCTTGACGGAAATCCAGGTGCGCTGCGCATCCAGCACGTCGACGAGGGTGGTCGCACCACGCTCGTACTGGAACGCCACCAGGTCGGAGGCCTTCTTCGCCTGCTCCAGCAGCCGACCCTCCATGCGCGCCACGCGTCGGTATCCAGCCTGGAAGCCGGCCCATCCTGTCTGAATGTCCAAGGCCACCTGGGCTTCCAGCTTCTGCTGGAGGAGGCTCAGGAACTGGAGATCCGCGCGCGCCCGAGCCGTGTCGCCCTGGACGCGGCTGGGCGAAGGCAGCGTGAGATTCAGCCCCAGCGTCCAGGTGCGTGGCTGGAGGGCATCCTGCCCCGTGCCCTGCTGGCTGACGCCCAGGCTCCAGCCCGTATCGGGAACCCACTCACGCCGGGCCAAGGCGAGGGTGGCCTCGTTTCGTGCCACCTGGGCCCTGGCGGCGGCAAGATCCGGCCGCTGAGCCCGGGCGACGTCCATCAGTGAAGCCGGTGTCTCGTTCGCCAAGGCAGGCGGCAAGGTTGGATGGTCGAAGACGCCCACCGCCTCGAAGGCAGGCAGCGGCCCCCGCTCACCCAGCAGGAAGGCTAGGCCCGCCTGCGCGGTGAGCTGCGCCTGACGCGAGGATTCCATAGCCTGCTCGGTTTCCAAGAAGGCCACTTCCGCCCTCGACACTTCCACCTCGGAGACCGCGCCCGAGGCGAACCGCTTCTGCACCAGCCCCAGGGTCCGACTGGCTCCATCCCGGGTCTGGGTGGAGAGATCGAGGTTCATCTTGGCGAGAACCGCCTGAATGAAGACCACCTTCACCTGAGCCCCGACCGTCCGAAGGGCGTCCCTCCGACCCAGGCGCGCAGCTTGAAGGGCCGCCTCCGCGACTCGGATGCGCAGCCCATGACGCCCGCTGAGGATGTCTCCGATGGCGCCTCCATCGGAAATCGAGGCACCGTAGGAGCGGTCAGATTGGCCTGGAAGCTGAGGCACATAGCCCGTGGATTTCCCCGTGCTGAGCCCCAGCTGGGGGCCCGGCAGAGCCTTCGCCCCGCGGAGATCCCCCTCGGCCTGCGCCACGGCGGCCTCGGCCAGCAGGAGGTCCAGCCCACGCGACCGGAAGATGCCAAGCGCGGCTTCCAGGGTGAGCTGCGGGGGAAGCACGGCCTGAGGCGGCGCCTGCAGGGCGGGAGGTGCGTAAATCAGCATGAGAATGACCAACAGGAAAGGGTGGAAACACCCCGAACGGGCGCTTCTCTCATGCGAGGCTACGGCGTTCGTTTGACCCTCTGACCGCTTCCACGACAATCCTAAGAGAATCCTAAGACGGGTCCAGGCATCCTGGATTTCTCATGCAGGCTTCATCTTCTTCCCCCTATCCCTGGCCCGAGGCTCCTGCTCGGGGGGGATGGCGCCGCCGGTGCGCCGATGTACTGATTGGCATCGCCTCTGCGGCCCTCTGCACCCTGCTTGGATGGCAGTGCCGAAGCTGGGGGGATCTGTCGTTATTCATCATGCTCTTCCTCGTGGGTTCGGTGCTGACGGCCCTCTGGCGGGGCCGCCTCGCCTCGGCGGTGGCCACGGTGCTGGGCATGCTGGCCTTTGATTTCTTCTTCGAGACGCCCGCCTACAGCCTCTCCGTCGCCAACTGGCCCAATTTCGCGGTCTTCACGGGTTTCCTCGCCATCTCCCAGTTGGTGGCCAACCTCGTCTACCGACTTCGGACTCAAGCCAGGGAAGCGCTTCTTCGCGAGCGTGAGACCGCCGCTCTCTATTCCCTGGCCGAAAACCTGTCCACCGAGGCCTCGACCCAGGGCCTGCGCCAGGTGGCCGAAGGTGCGCTTTCCGACTTGATGAAGCTCCCCGTGCACGTGCTGCCACCCGGCTCTGCCACACAGGAAGGCACGGTCCTTCCCCTGGTCGGGCCCCGGGGGTCACTGGGTTCCCTGCACGTGGGCGTGCCGAGCCATGGCCCAGCGCGGGCATTCCTGGAGGCCTGCGCGAGACAAGTGGCCCTGGCCCTGGAACGCGCCCAGCTCGCCGAAGAGGCGGAGCAGGCCCACACCAAGGCCGAACTGGAGCTCACCCGCAGCACGCTGCTCAGCGCGGTTTCGCATGATTTCCGCACACCTCTCTCCACCATCCAGGCCGCAGCAACCACCCTGGTCCAGGAATCAGAGCTCCTCGAAGCCATCGATCTTCACGACCTCGCGGAGCTGATCGTCAAGGAATCCTCCAGGCTCGATCATCTGGTCGGCAACCTGCTGGACTTGATGCGGCTCGAGGCCGGTGCCCTCCGGCCAAACCTGGAAATGCAGCCGCTCGAGGAAGTGGTGGGTACGGTCCTGAACCGCCTGGAACCGCTTCTCGGCTCCATCCGGGCGGATCTTCCCGACGATCTCCCACTGCTGCCGCTCGACAGCGTGCTGGTGGAGCAGCTCCTCACCAACCTACTGGAGAACGCCTTTAAGCATGGGGCGGGTGGCCAGGTACGGCTGCGTTCGGAGGCCAACGCGGACACGCTGCTGGTGGAGGTGGCCGACGAAGGACCTGGTGTACCGGTCGCGCTTAGGGATCGCGTCTTCGAGAAGTTCTATCGACAGCCCGGAGGGTCCGCGGATGGGGGCGTCGGCCTGGGTTTGGCCATCTGCCAGGCCATCGTTAAGCTGCATGGCGGGCGGATCTGGGTGGAGACCTCCCCAGAGGGCGGCGCCTCCTTCCGTTTCACGCTTCCCTTGCAGGGCTCCGGAGCCGCCCGTCAGGAGAAGCCATGACTGCGCTTCGGGTGCTGGTGGTCGAGGA
>JANXYT010000463.1 GCA_025355915.1 Holophagaceae bacterium | reverse complement strand
GTCTCATGGTTCCACTTGCTTTCCGGATGGACATGGTTGTGGATGATGTCTTGGTGATCGAGCTGAAGGTCGCGGAGGCCTTTGCGCCCGAGCACGAGGCCCAGATCCTGAGCTATCTTCGCTTTTCTGGACGACCCGTGGGCTTGCTGCTCAACTTTGGTGTCTACCCCATGGGGCCGAAAGGCATCCGCCGATTCATCATGCAACCCCATCCTGATTCCGTGCCTTCCGAGTGAGTTCCGTGCCTTCCGCGACCAGCTTCCTCCTTTCCTTCTCTCTCCTGCTTTCCTCCGGCTGCGGGTACCACCGCCTGGACCGGCAGCAGCGGGCGGCGGCGTGGGCGAAAACGGGGGAGACGATCCGTTTGGCGCGGTTCCGCAATCTCACGCCGAGGCTGGGGTTGGAGGATCGTTTCACGAAGGCCCTCGAAAACCGCGTGGTGGCGGCCAGCCCTTGGCGGCTGGTGGCCCAGGGTGAGCCGTCCCGCTGGGTGTTACAGGGCACCCTGGAGGAGTACAAATCCCGCCCCATTGGGCTCACCCTGGGCAATTCCAACGTGAAGGCCAGTGCGGGATCGGCCTCCCGCGTGGAGGTGGTCGTGGTGGCCAGCGTGCAGCTGCTGGACGGTCAGACTGGTTCGGTGGTGCTCTCCCGGCGAGGCCTGACCTTTTCGAATCAGTACCGGGTGGACCAGAACTTCGCCAGCTTCGACAGCCGGGAACTGCAGGTGATCGAAAGCCTGGCCGATGATTTTGCGGAGAGCTTCCTCACCCAGCTGCTGGAGGGGACCGACTGATGGCCTTGCCTGCCAGCTGGCTGAATCACACCTTTGCCCTGGTCCATGGCGAGGACGGCGACGGACGCCGCGAGGCGGTGGGGGCCTGGAAGCGGAAGCATGTGGACCCCGAATGGGCCGACTTCTCGCTGACCGTCTGCTCCGAAGGCTGCCCCTGGGCCGAGGTGGTAGCCGCTCTTCAGGAATCGGCGCCTCTGGGGGCAGAGGCCCGTACGGTGATCGTGCCCGTGGCGGACAACCTGTTCACCCGGACCAAGGAGTTGCCGCCTGCGGTGAAGGGGCTTCTGGAAAAGCCCCTGGCGGGTGTGAACCTGCTGCTCGTCGCCTGGACGGCGCTTCCCACAGGGCCCGGCAAGGCACTGGGTGCCAAGCCCTGGACCGACTGGACGAAGGCCGGAAGGATTCTGAAGGTGGGCGCCCTCGAGGCGGCGGAGATTCCGGGATTCATCGAAGCCGAGGCGAAACGGCTGGGCCTGATGCTCCAGGGGGCCGCAGCCAGCCAACTCGCCCAGCGGCAGGGAGGACATCCCGGCTTGTTGAAGCGGGCCCTGGAGGTGCTGGACCTGCTGGCCGAGGATCGGCATGTCACGGAGGCCATGGTAGATCAGGTCACGTTCCGGCTGGCGGGACAGCGGGCCTTTGCCTGGTCCGGCGCCTGGCAAAAAGGAGACCTGGCTGGGGCTCTCAGAGCCCTGCGCACGGCACTGGAGGATGGGGACGAACCCCTCATGATGCTGGGCCAAGTCCGGCGGGAAGTGGACCGCCTCCTGAGACTGGTCGAGGCGGAGGCGGCCGGGCTGAAGGGGGCTGAGGTGCTGGGAGCCCTTGGGTTGTCACCCAAACAGGCCTTCCTCTTGGAGGGCTATCGGGGCGCCCTGGTGAAACTCAAGGGCCGTGGCGTCAAGGCGCTTCTCACTCGGGTCAATCAGTGTGAGCGGGATCTGAAGGGCATGGCCCTATCCCGCAGCGAAGCGCCTCTGTTGGATCTCACGGTGACCCTCTGCCGGGCCTGGGGGCGCTGAATTCCCTGGGATGAACCGGACTTTGATCACTTGAGCGTAGGCTTCGGCAGGCGGATCATGAAGGCCTGAATCCCGGAGGGCCCATGTCCGAATGCGTCATTGCCACCCTGACCTCCAACGAGGTGGTGAAATCCAAATCCGTGCTGCCCGCCGGCTGGAAGGCTGATCTTTCAAACCTGAAGGCCTTGGACCTCACCCAGCCTGTGCTGGAGCTGCTGCGCCGCACCACCAGCCGCCTGCCCCAGGACGTGATTGATGCCTTGGTGAAGGGCCGCGACGCCGAAGAGGAAGGCAGCCGCGCCTTCAACACCCTGAACGACATGGTGAAGAACATCCTGTTGGCCGATGGCCAGGTGACGCCGCTCTGCCAGGACACGGGCACGGTGATCTTCTGGGTGCATCATCCCTACGGCCTGAGCCAGCGCGCGGTCAAGCAGCAGATCCGCGAGGCGGTGGCGCAGGCCACCAAGAATGTCTACTTGAGGCCGAACTGCGTGGAAGCCCTCAGCGGCAAGAACTCGGGCACCAATATGGATCCCTTTCATGAGGGCCACCCGGTGGTGCACTTCGAGGAATGGGATAAGCCCGGGATCGAGGTCGCCGTCATGCTCAAGGGCGGCGGCTGCGAGAACGTGGGCGCCCAGTACCGTCTGCCAGACGCCACCATCGGTGCGGGCCGGGACATCAAGGGCGTGCGGAAGTGCATCATTGATGCCGTGGTGAAGGCCCAGGGCCAGGGCTGCAGCCCGGGCATTCTCGGCGTGGCCATCGGCGGCGACCGCGTCACCAGCTACGAGAAGAGCAAAGAAGTGATCCTCCGCAAGCTGGGTACGAAGAACCCCAATCCCGCCATG
>JANXYT010000400.1 GCA_025355915.1 Holophagaceae bacterium | reverse complement strand
CGTGCACCCGAAGTTCCGCACCCCCTGGAAGTCCACCATCCTGGTCGGCATCTTCGTGGGCGCCCTGGCGGGCTTCCTGCCCATCGACGCCCTGCTGCACCTGGCCAACATCGGCACCCTGCTGGCCTTCGTCATCGTCTGTGCCGCCGTGCTCATCATGCGCAAGAAGCACCCCGAGGCCGAGCGCCCCTTCCGCTGCCCCTGGGTGCCCTTTGTGCCCGTCATGGGCGTGCTCAGCTGCCTCATGCTCATGTTCTCCCTGCCCGTGGCCAACTGGTGGCGCCTCATCACCTGGCTGGCCCTCGGCTTCGCCATCTACTTCCTCTACGGCAAAAAGCACAGCGTCATGCGGAAACAGGCCTCCTGAGTCGGCATAATCCGAGAAAAGCAACTGATTCACCACGAAGACACGAAGACGCGAAAACTGCTTGCTAGAAAGCCTGCTTCTTTTCTTCGTGTCTTCGTGGTGATCTTTTATTTTCTCCGTTCCTGAGGCCCTCCGATGTCGACCTGGACTGATCTGACCCCCTCCAAGCGCTGCGACTGGATCGACCAGCTGCGGGGCTGGGCGGTGATCGTGATGATCGAAGTGCATGCGGTGAATGTCTGGCTGCATCCGGGTCTCCGCCCGGACTGGCTGAATTACCTGAACGGCCTGGTGGCGCCCAGCTTCACCATGGCGGCGGGCTACAGCCTGGCGATCTCCACCTTCAAGACGGACGGCACCCTGCGGCCCTTCTGGCCCGACACGGCCCGGCGCCTGGGCTTCATCCTTCTCTGCGCCTATGCCCTGCATGCCCCCGGCATCACGGCGGCGGACTGGACGGTGCTCAACACCGCGCAGAAGGCCCGGGAGCTGTTCAAGATCGATGTCCTCCAGTGCATCGTCTTCTCCCTGCTGATCCTCCAGTTCCTGGCGCGCCTGGTCCGGAATCCGCGCATCTTCACCGGCCTCGCCCTGGGGATCGCCATTTTCGTGCCGGTGGTCTCCCCCCACCTCTGGGCCACGGGCGCTGCGGACGGCCTCTGGCTGCCGATCCGCGGCCTCTTCAACGGGAACCCGGACCGCGGCGTGCAGGCCCTGTTTCCGCTGTTCCCCTGGATCGCCTTCCCGGCCTTCGGCGCTTTCCTGGGCGGCCTCTATCGGCACCTGCGGGTGGAGCCCGTTGAAGGTTCGGCCCGCTGGAGCGAACCGCGCTTTCTTGCGGCGCTGGCAGGGGTCGGCGCCGTGCTGCTGGCCTGGGGCACCTCCGTGCAGCACACCTGGTTGTGGGGCGGCCAGTGGATCCAGCAGCATGGGGTGTGGATGCTGCACAGCGCCACCGGCGCCTTCACCTTCAGCGAACTCGGCACCATCGCCAACACCACGCTGCCCAGCGTGGCCGCGCGCCTGGGCTGGATCCTCCTCGGCGGATCCCTCATGGGGGCAGTGGAATTGGTGCGACCCCGCTGGAAGGGTCCGAATCCAGTCAAGGCCGCCAGCACCGAGTCACTGCTGCTGTATATGCTGCACCTCAACCTCATCTTCAGCTTGCTGCTGGCTCCGGCGGTCATCGCCGTCACGGGCTGGGGCTGGGGCAGCCTGGGCTGGACAGGCACCCTGCTGATGACCGCCACGATCATCGGCCTGAACCTGTGGGCTGGGATCGCCTGGCAGCAGGTGCGGCAAACGCCGGGCCGGATGCGCTGGCTCCAGCACCAGGCCGTGGCCCTGCTGGGCGTATGGTTCGTGTTGGGGGGCTGGTGGACCTTCCGCCGCTACCTGCAGAGCCCCGAACTCGCCAAGGAACCCTATCGTTTTCTGAATACCGCCCGTGCCCGCAAGGGCCTGCCCCCCACGCCGGATGGCCTTTGCCGGGATCCCGACGAGTACTTCCGGGAGGCCGAGCGCCGGAAGCTTCGCCTCAGTGCCAAGGCCCGCGCTGATCTCACCCGGCAGATCCTGGCCCGGCGGGAAACACGCTAGAATCAATCGAATAATGGCTGATCTAGGCGGTAGCGCCCCCCCATCCTGGTTTCTCTTCGCCGCCGTGGCGGTGTTGCTCTATCGCGGCACGATGGTGATCCTGCTGTCGGCCTTTCAGGCCATGCCGTCCCTGCAGCGGCGACGCCTGCTGGAAGAAGAGGCCATCTCCGATCCGCGCCTGGTGGCCCTGCTGGGGCGATCCCGGGCCTTCGGGATGGGGCTCCGCTTCTGGAATCAGGTGCTGCTGCTGCTGCTGGTGGGGCTGCTCTGGCCCTTCCTCCACAGCCTGCCGGGCGGCGCCTGGACCCTGGGCGCCCTGGCGCTGGTGGGCCTCTGGCTGCTCGATCTGGTCCTGCCGGCCCTGCTTGCCTCCCGGGAACCCTCCCTATGGCTCATTCAGCTCTTTCCCCTCTACGCCCCGGCCCAGGCCGTGCTTGGCCCCCTGGTGGATCCCCTGGCCCGGATGATCGACCGCCGCCACGCGGAAGAGCGGGCCCGGGATGACGAGGATGAGGACGCCACCAGCGAGGCGGTTACCGCCCTCCTGGAAGAAGGTGAAGCCGAAGGCATCCTCGAGGCCGAGGATCGCGAGCTCATCCGCAACGTGGTCACCTTCGGCGACACCGTGGTGCGGGAGGTGATGACCCCCCGCACACGCATCGTGGCCCTGCCCCTGGGCGCGACCATCCAACAGGCCTGGGCCACCTTCACGGAAAGCCGCCACTCCCGGTTGCCCGTCTATGAGGGCAGCATCGAACAGGTGCGCGGGGTGCTGCTGCTCAAGGACCTCATGCAGCTGCCGGACGGCGCCCAGCCTCCTTTGTCCACGCTGCTGAAGCCGCCCCACTTCGTCCCCGAGAGCAAGCCCGTGGCCGACCTGCTTCGCGACCTCCAGCGGGCCCGCACCCAGCTGGCGCTGGTGGTGGACGAATTCGGCGGTGTGTCGGGTCTGGTCACCCTGGAGGATCTGCTGGAGGAAGTCTTCGGCGAGATCCAGGATGAGCACGAGTTCCCCGCCGACCTGGTGGAGCAGGCCCCGGGCGTGTGGCTCGTCACGGGCCAGGCCCATGTGGAGGACGTGGCCCAGACCCTGGGCTTCGTCTGGGAACGGAACGGCTTCGACACCCTGGCCGGCCTGGTCATGGCCCGCCTAGGCCGCGTGCCCAAGTCCCAGGAATCCGTCGCCGTCGAAGGCGCCCGCCTGACCGTGCTGCGGATGGATGGGACGCGGATTGTTCAGGTCCGGGTGGAGCGGGTCAGTCCGTAGGCGCTGGGCTGTGGGCTGTGGGCTGTGGGAAAGGATTCCTGCTGCGCCGCGAGCGTCGCGCCAGTCCTTCGGTTCGGCCCCGACCCATTTGAGCGGCCCAAAGGTAGACACCAACGAGGCCCGCAGGGCCTCCGCATGGAAGTTCCTATAGCCTACGGCCTACGGCCCACAGCCCAAGTCCCCAGCCCCCTTCCTGTAACCTGAAGTTTGGAGCCCGTCCCCATGCCCCGTCGCGTCCTCGTCCTTCTGGCCATCCTCGGCCTGCCCCTCACGCTGCTGTTCGTCCGCCGCATGCAGCGGAAGGCTCTGGTGCCGCAGCCGCGAGGCATGGTGCTGGGGCTCTACGCGGGGCTGCCGGACTACGACTACGGCGAGGAACTGGACCGCATCGCCGCCACCGGGGCCACCTGCGTGAGCCTGCAGGCCATCTACCGCATGGATACGGGGCACAGCACCGAGATCCGCCGTCACCCGACGTCCAGTCCCACCGAGGCCAGCCTGCGCCGGACCTTCCAGCAGGCCAAGGCCCGCGGCCTGCGCATGATGTTCTTCCCCACCATCAACCTGCGGGACGAGGCGGCGAACGCCGACTGGTGGCGGGGCAACATCGAACCCGATGACTGGGACCTCTGGTGGGGGAACTACACGGCCTTCAACGTCCGCCTGGCCGCGCTGGCCCAGGCGGGCGGCGTGGAGTGGTACAGCCTCGGCACCGAGATGGCCTCCACCCATCCCTTCCCGGACCAGTGGCGGCGCCTGGCCTCGGAGGTCCGCCGAGTCTTCAAGGGCAAGCTGGTCTACAGCGTGAATTTCGACAGCCACGACAGCTTCACCTTCGGCGACTGCCTCGACGTCATCGGCATCAATACCTACGATCCCATCGCCAAGTACGACCACTACCCCACCCCCGACCAGGTCCGCGACGCCTGGTGGTGGGTCGTCTACAAGGCCCGCACCCTTCAAGCCCGGTTCCAGCGGCCCGTGATGATCACCGAGGTGGGCTACCCCTCCGTGGCCCACGCCCATGTGGGACCCTGGGATTTCCGGACCGACAAGCCCCTCGACCTGGCCCTGCAGAACGAGCTCCTCAAGGGCGCCTTCGGCGTGCTGCGGCACTGGAGCG
>JANXYT010000398.1 GCA_025355915.1 Holophagaceae bacterium | reverse complement strand
CTCCGCCCATGCCTCAAAGGCTCCTGGTTTTGGCGGAGAAAGGCCGATAAGCAGGAAAATCGTTGTATTGGTACAGCCGCGCCGCTGAAGCTGGTGATCGACATGCGCAGATGGCACTCGAGAATGCTCATCGTTTCGGTCGCATCGGGCTGGCAGTAGATGAGGCAAAGGCAGACTATTGGCACAGGCGATTCGAGGAACAGGGCATCAAGGAGGAAGACGAACACTTGGCCCCTTTGAGGCGCAGGGCGGAACAGGGGGAAGTCAAGGCCATGGAGGGACTGGCGCTGGCCTACGAAAGCAGGGGTGAGTCCTACTGGGGTGCCGCTGTGAGCTGGTATGGCCGGGCCGCCGAAGGGGGCAGCCCTGAGGCCTGCATGCGTCTGGTGCACGCCCATAAGGAGGGGCAGCTGGGCCTGCCTCGGGATGAAGGGAAAGCTGATCAGTGGTTCCGTCGATGGCAGCTGGCCATGAGTGCGAAGTCGTCGTCGCCTGATTGAGGGGACCCCATTTCTCGACGCTATTCTATGTTGAACCATAGATGCTGTAGTCCTTCGCAAAAACCTGCACGCGGCTTCCTTCAGCAGCAGCACCCGCCAGCTGGAAGGGCAGGCGGTTCCATCGCTGTGTGGCAGGATGGGTTCACCCTTTCCTTGCGTGGGCGCACGCGGCATCCTTGTCTCACGCTTCCGATCTGCTCACCCCATCCATCCAGGAAGTGCCGTCATGTCCAACAGCATCCGACGCATTGCGATCTGCACGGGCGGTGGTGACGCCCCTGGCCTCAATGCCGTCATCCGCGCCACGGTCATCGCCGCCTCCAACCGCGGGTGGGAGTGCTACGGCATTCGCGATGGGTTCAACGGCATCCTCTTCCCGGAACGCTATCCTGAAGGCGGCGTCATCCGCCTCACCCGGGACCGGGTGCGGGGCATCGGCCACCTGGGCGGCACGATCCTGGGCACCACCAACAAGAACAATCCGCTGCACTTTCCCATGAAGATGCCGGACGGATCGGTGAAGGATGTGGATCGCACGGGAGAGATCCTGGAATGTTTTGCGCGCAAGGAACTGGACGCGCTCGTGTCGGTCGGTGGCGACGGTTCCCTCACCATCGCCAACGCCCTCCATCAGAAGGGGCTGCGTGTCGTGGGCGTGCCCAAGACCATCGATAACGACCTGGACAAGACCTACACCACCTTCGGTTTCGATACCGCCGTGGGCTTCGCCACCGAATGCCTGGATCGGCTGCACAGCACCGCGGAAAGCCATCAGCGGGTGTTCGTGGTGGAGATGATGGGTCGCTATGCGGGCTGGATCGCCCTCAACGCGGGCATCTCCGGCAGCGCCCACGCCATCCTGATTCCCGAGATCCCCTTCAACCTGGACAAGGTCGCCGCGAAGATCCGCTCCCGGGATCAGGTAGGGCGCATGTATTCGCTGGTGGTGGTGGCCGAAGGCGCCAATCCGACGCATGGCCAGCGTTCGGTGCTGGAGCAGGCGGGCATCGGGCAGGCGGAGCGCCTGGGCGGCATCGGCGAATGGGTGGCCAAGGAACTCCAGGAACGCACCGGCAAGGAGTCGCGCGTGGTTGTCCTGGGACATCTGCTTCGCGGGGGCAGTCCCACCAGTTTCGATCGCCTCGCCGCCCTCCGCTTTGGCAGCGCCGCCGTGCGGGCCCTGGATGAAGGCCAGACCGGTGTCATGGTGGCCCTGGCCCTGGCGGGCGTGAATTACGTGCCTCTCGAAGAGGTGGCGGGCCGCATGAAGGCTGTGCCGCTGGACTGCGACACGCTGCAAACCGGACGCGATCTGGGCATCTGTTTCGGCGACTGACTGATCCAGAATTGCTTTCAAAGGATAAGGAACACCACCAAGGCACCAAGGTTCTTCATGTCTCGCGTATGGGCGCAGCCGATGCCGAGAGGGCACCAACAGAAACAAGAAGGTCCTCCGGGATTTACGGGAATGCCGTCTCATCGCAGAGGAGGCTGAGCGCGCAGAGACAGTCAGCATGCGCATTCAATCTCCGTGGCCTCCGCGTCTCCGCGTGAGTTTCCCCTCCTGCTTTTTCACGCGGAGGCGCGGAGATCGCGGAGAATTCACTTCTGGCGATCACCGACAATAGGAAACAAAGACAGAGATCCACAGTAAGCAGCGAGGGGGGCGCCGGTTCCGCTTTCTTGTCCCTGCATTCCCGGATGAACCGAACAAAAGCGAGTACCCAGGCACTTCCTGGTGGCGTAGCCCCCTCTGATTGGAAGTCAGGGAACGCCTTGAGCGAAGGAGGTCGTCGAGCTTCCTGGAGGCTCTCGATGTTCCGTGATGGCCATATGCGAGGGTCCGGCTTGCTGTAACTTTTCTATGAGCAGAGGACTACGGTGGTTCGCCGGGGGCGTGAATTCCGGGCTGGGCAAAGCATTCCTGCGGGTGATTGGACTTGGATAGGCAAGAGTCAGGTCTCGACTGGTATGTCGTTTTTATCTGAGTTCTTGATTGGAACCGCAGGGCCTAAACCGCTGCCTCTGGGATGTGACCTCTGCGGGCTCTGGAATCAACCAACCAACTTTCCTTAGTGCTCTCATACATGGACGTTCGAACAGGGTTGTGCCTTCGATCACAACCCTCGGAACCTTCCGTCCCTTTTTGATGGACGCTTTGCCCTGCGGCGTTTAGCTTGAACTCGTTTGATCCATCCGCCACGCCAGATTCTCACCCTTCAGAACCTTCTGGCCGATCCCCTTACTGCAGCCCCCCAACCCTCCCACTTAGGAGCACACCCATGAAGATCTCCCGCCTCGCTGGCGTAGCCGCGCTGCTTGCAGCCGGATTCGCCCACGCCCAGACGCCGACCATCAAGTTCGACGGTCTTCTCCTCGAATTCTGGGCCACCCAGATGCTGGACAACAACCTGCGCAACAACACGACCGCCACGGCCGGGGCCGCCAAGTATTACGGCCTCGATTCCCGCTTCCAGGAGAACAACTTCGCCGTCAAGCGGGCCGAGCTCTACCTCAGCGGGACGATCACGGACACGCTCAGCTGGAACGTGTTGTTCGATCCCAACAACAGCAACACCACCGCAGCGCCCAACAATGTCTTGCATGATTTCGCGATCACCTGGGCACCCGTTAAGGGCTTCAACGTGAAGGCCGGTCAGTTCAAGATGCCGACCACCTACGAAGCCACCATCGTGGCCGCCCGGGACATCCTCTTCTTCGAACGCAACCAGATCAACCGCGTCTTTGGCGACAAGCGCGACCGCGGCATCTGGGGCAGCTACACCTACGGCGATCCCAAGGCCTTCCAGGGCAAGATCAATCTCGCCATCTCCAACGGCACCACCGATGACGGCAGCGGTGGCAAGAACAACGAAAATACGGTGGCTGGTTCCGGCAATGCCCAGAAGGATTGGACCTTCCGCTTCGAGAGTGCCTTCCTGACCAACCATAAGGCTGGCTTCTACTACCGCGAAGGCGTGACCGGCCTGAAGGATTCCACCTTTGCCGTTCCCACGACGCTGCCTGCCGGTGTCTCCGCCCAGCAGATCAAGGACAACAAAGACAAGACCACCCTCCAGGGCGCCTACTACGCATTCAAGAACGACTCCTGGCAGTTCACCGCTGAGTACGCCACGGGCCTGCTGGGTCGCCGTTACCCGAGCCTCTTCGTCACCGCCCCCGCCGCGCTCGGCCGCGAACACCTGGACCAGAAGTTCACCGGCTATGTCGTGGAGGGCGCCTACAAGATGG
>JANXYT010000391.1 GCA_025355915.1 Holophagaceae bacterium | reverse complement strand
TTCCGCCCCGACCTTCGTCGGAGCCCTCCGAGGTCCCATGGCCCAACCCCTCACCGATGCCCGATTCGTCACGTCCGCGGCCGACGCGAAGAAGCTTGGCATCTGCCACGCCGAGGTGGCCTTCGTGGGGCGTAGCAACGTGGGCAAGTCCTCGCTGCTCAATGCGCTGGCCAACCAGAAGCAGCTCGCGCGCGTGTCGAAGACGCCGGGCCGGACTCGACTCATCAACATCTTCCTGACCGGGCCCGATCGCTGGATCGTGGATCTGCCGGGCTATGGCTTCGCCCTTGGTCCCGCCGCCGAGCGCGCCACCTGGCAGAAGATGGTCGAAGGCTACCTCACGGGGCGCACCACGCTGCGCATGGTCTTCGTGCTGGTGGACGCCGAAGTGGGTCCCACGAAACTGGATCATCAGATGATCGAGTGGCTGCGCCTGGAGAACCTCCCGCACCGCATCGTGGCCACCAAGGCCGACCAGGTGAAGCCCAGCAAGGCCCTCAAGCAGCGCAAGGACGTGGCTGCCGATCTGGGGCTGCAACCCAACGACATCGCCTGGGTGAGCGCTGGGAAAGGCACGGGCATTCCCGAATTGCGGCGCGAAGTGGCAGACCTTCTGGGGCTGTGAACCAGGCTGGAGGCGGGAGGCTGGAGGCAGGGGATGGGCTCCACTGGTTCATCTGCCCACTCCAGTTCCAAAACGGTCCAAAGGCAAATACGGTGCGGCCAGCAGGGCCGCCACAGGAAGCATTACCTCCAGTCTCCAGCCTCCTGCCTGGCTCCCAACACCAGATCCACTACCCTCCCCTTCCGCCACACCATGAACCGTCCCTCATGCGCCCAGGGCAGGGCGATGCCGTTGGCTTCGACCTCGTGGGTGTGGAAGTGGCCGGTGAGGAAGGTGGTGCCGGGGTGCGCCTCGGCGGCGGCGCGGAAGGCTTCTCGGGGGAAGGCGAGCTTGTAGGCGGTGTTGGTGGTGCGGAGCTTCCGTTCCATCCAGGCGGACACCTTCCTGGCTGGGCCACCGGGCATCAGGCGGAACAGCAGCCACAGCGGGCCGGAGCGCGAGGCCACGTTCCACAGGCGGTACCGGCGGTCGGCGGTGTTGACGAGGTCACCGTGTTCCCAGGTCAGCGCCTCGCCTTCGAGGGTTCCGCCGATGCCTTCACCCATCAGGTCGAAGCGGGCGGCGTGGCGATCCAGAAAGTACTCGCGGTTGCCCAGCCACAGGCCCACCCAGCGGCCCGCGGCCCGGCGCGCGTCGACCCAGGCGAGGAAGGTGCGCTGGCCCTCGGTTTCCAGTCCGGGCATCCCCACCCACACATCGAATACATCGCCGAGAAAGAGCCAATCGGCTGCGGGGAACCGCGCAGTGGCCTCCTCCAGGCCTGTGAGTTCAGAACCCCAGTGGGGATCCGCCACTAGGATCAGGTCGCGTTTGGAATCGGTCCGCCGGGCCGTGCCCAGCGACCAGGACAAGGGCCCCAGCCGCCGGGTGACGAGGAGTTGGGCACTGCCCAGGAACAGACCCAGGGCGCCGCCCACGGCATCGGCCACCCAGTCGCCAAACTCGCAGGAGCGTCCGGGGACAAAGAATTGGTGCCACTCATCCGTCGCGCCGTAGAGAGCCACGGCCAGGAAGACCAGCAGATGCCGCCGGTACAGCGGAAGATCCGATCGGTTGCGCTGGATCGCCAGGTCCAGCAACCAGGCCAGCGCGCCGAACACGGATGCGTGAGCCACCTTGTCCAGGGGCGGCGGCAGTTCGATGCCTCCGGGGTAATGCGACTGCGCACTCAGCCAGACGATGGTCGCGGCCACAGCCGGGGGAAGGATCCAGAGCCAACGCATGCGCATGACCCATCCAAACACAGGCCGGGCGAGGATGTGAACCCATGAAGGCAGCCCCGACTGATGGTTTCAGTGTCGTTCCCGGCTTGCACTCGTGGCAAACGGTTTATTAAGATCAATTAAATGATCGTCGTTTCATGCAGCTGACCTCCCACGACCGTCGCAGCCTCCACCTTTTGGCGCGGGTCTCCGAAGCACGCATTTCGTTTATTCCGCATGCGCAATTTGGATGATTTTTTTGGCAATTTCCTCGGGTGAAAGAACAAAATCGATGCACCCGCTTGCAATGGCGGTCTCAGGCATTTCGGGCTGCACCGCTGTGTCAGGCTTCTGGGCGATGGTAATACCTCCCACGTCTTTGATGCCGCTCAGCGCTGCTGCCCCATCACCATCCAGGCCGGAGACAATGACCGCGATCAGTTTGCCGTCCCAGTTTTCGGTTAGCGAGCGCAGAAAAACTGTAATCACGTCGGGCCATCCCCTGGGTTTGGAGATCGGCATTAGGTGGAACTCTCCATCAAGAACGTGCAGGTCGCGCTGTCGCGGAATGATGAACACATGGTTGGGCTTGACATCCAATCGATCCGTGATCAGTTCCACCGGCATCTTTGTGTAGGGCGGGAGGATCTCGTGGAGCAGGGTGGCGACGGTTCTCAGATGATTGACAATGACAATGGCCACCCCCATATCGGGCGGTAGATGTCGCAGCAGCCTGATATAGGCATCTAGGCCACCAGCCGAACCGCCCACGCAAACGACGGGGAAATCTTTTGGAGCCACCTTGGCTTTCATGGGCCTCCTCCGGTTCGGAAGTTCAGATTCCGTATCCGACGATATTTTGCTACTGAAACCGAATCCTGGCTTGCCCTATTACATCTGAAGCAGCCGAAGGCACCTCCCCCAGATGCGCAGTGGAACATGACGATTCGGGAACAGGTTTTGAGCACCCTTGGAGGACCGGACCTTTTCGAGCCGAGCCGATGCCGCTTTAAAACAATAACGCCCCTGATTTCTCAGGGGCGTTTACTGGTAGTCCCAAGGGGAATTGAACCACTGTTCCCGCTGTGAGAGGGCGTGAAATTGAATCTTTGCGAACTTGGCGGAACTCATGAATGGTTTGGATATCAATAAAATAAAGCTTTTGAAGACCCATTGACTCCGGAGGGGTTCGGGGGCACTTTGTTGAGAGTATGTTGAGATCATGTAAAGCGGAGTAAACAATGGCCCGGAGCGTCCGAGACTCCAAGATCGATTCGCGAACTGCCCGGTTGAAGCTTACCCATCGGGTGAATCCCTATTGGGCCTCTCTGGGGCCCGGGCAAGCCCTCGGCTACTACCGCCCCAGGGGTAAGGCATCGGGAACCTGGATCGCACGTTACCTGGATCCAGACAGCCGGAAGGAGGCTCGGCAGAAGCTTGCTACCGCAGATGACTATGCGGAGGCCGATGGAACCCTGGTGCTGACCTTCGACCAAGCGCAGAAAGCCGCAAGAACCTGGTTCGACCATGCCAGGGAGGCTGCCACGGGGGAAAAGGTCCATCGAGGTCCTTTCACTGTGGCCGATGCCATGTCGGTTTACCTCGACCATATGGACAGCGAAGGGAAAGCCTCTGCGGGTGATGCGCGAAGAAGAACGGAACTCCACATTCTTCCCAACCTCGGATCGGTGGAGGTGGTCAAGTTGACCCGACTCCGGTTAGAGAAGTGGCGAGACGGGTTGGCGGCATCACCTCGACTGGCGAAGCAGAGCAAACGACCTGCCCCGAAACGTCCCCGCAAGCCAAGAATAGAAGAGAAACCAGCACCCAAGCCTCCGAAGACCGGCGAGGAGAAGCGGGCCTTTGCATAGGTCAAGGCTGCTTTCAGGGTGGCAAGCACCCGGTTGGCAG
>JANXYT010000371.1 GCA_025355915.1 Holophagaceae bacterium | reverse complement strand
ACAGGTGCAAGTCGGAAGGGGTTTATGAATCTTGATATTCGAACACTGGTCTTCATTCTAAGCCTCACGGGCATCACCCAAGTCGTCGCCCTTTTCATCCAATACAGGGTGGATAAAACCTATCGCGGGGTTGGGTGGTGGCTGCTGGGTTCCGCCTTCATGGCGCTGGGGTTCGTGCTGTTATCACTGGGGCCCATGAAAACCATTGGGGTGATCGCCCTATTCGGGAACCCGCTGTTGATGTTGGGACGCATATGTCTCTTTATTGGCACGGTTCGGTTCCTGGGTAAAAGCGAACATGCGTGGATGACGATCGGGGCTTTCATTGGCTTTACTATTTTATATTATTATTATTGGTTTGGGCAGGATAATATTTCTGGGCGCACCATCGTTATATCTAGTGCCATTGCCTTGTTTTCCATGGCCATCTCCTACAATCTGTTATTCAGTAACACCAAGAATTATTCTGGTTCGGCCCGCTTTACCGCCAGCATCTTTTTTATTCATGGATGTTATCTGATTACGGTCATTTTTTATACGCTCTATTCAAGACCCATCCATTCCTACGTCGATTATTCTCCCGTTCAAATCGCTGCCTTTATCATTCCTACCATCACCAGCACGTTATGGACCTTCGGCTTCATTCTGATGGTGAACCAGCGCTTGAGTGCGGGGTACCGGGAAGAAAAGGGAAATCTGCAACAGATATTCAACACCAGCCCTGACGCGTCCCTGATCACGCGCTGGGAAGATGGTTTGTTTGTGGACGTCAATTTGGGATTTGAAGCCATGAGTGGCTATACACGTGGAGAGGTGATCGGAAAATCCACGATCGCCATCAACATTTGGCGACATCCAGCGGATCGCCAACATTTTGTAGCTGCACTGAAAGAACATGGTTTTTGTGAAAACATGGAATTTGAGTTCCGACGCAAGGATGGCAGTCAGGTTGTGGGAATGACCTCAGCCAAAATCATGACCATCCAAGGCCGCCCTCATGTCATCAGCGTGGTCCGGGATATTTCCGAACGCAAACTGGCCGAAGCGGCCCTCAGGGAGAGCGAAGAGACGTACCGGTCCATCCTCACCGCCTCCCCCGATGACATCACCATCACGGATCTGGAGGGTCGCATCCTCCTGGTTTCCCCCGCAGCCCATGCCATGTTCGGGTACGAACCGGGGGAAGAGTTAAGCTCACAGCTCCTTGATTTCCTGTTGCCCGAGGATCAGGACCGAGCCCGCTCCAACATCAGGCGCATGTACCAGGGGGGCCATCCAGCCCCCAATGAATACCGCGGCCTGAAGAAGGACGGAAGCTTTTTTGATATCGACGTAAAGAGCGGATTCATTCGCGATATATATGGTCAACCCAGCAAAATGGTGTTTGTTGTCCGCGATATCAGCGGACGCAAGCAGGCGGAAGCCGACAAGGCCCGGTTGGAGGCTCAAAATCGGCAACTCCAGAAGGCCGAAAGCCTGAGCCGCATGGCGGGGGCCATCGCCCATCACTTCAACAACAAGCTGCAATCCGTGCTGGCCAGTCTGGAACTGGCGAGTGGGTGTCCGGAGGCCGAGGACCCGGCCAAATACTTGATCATGGCCAAGCAGGCCACCCAACGGGCGGCGGCAGTGAGCATGCAGATGCTCGTCTACCTGGGGCAAACCTCCAGCCAACAGGAACCGCGCTTCTTGGCCGACCTCTGCCAGGACTGCGTGGTGCTGCTGCAGGGCTGGCTGCCCGCAACCCTCTCGCTGGACGTGGTGTGCCCTTCGCCCGGTCCAGTCATCAGCGCGAACGCGGACCAGGTTCATCAGATCCTGACCAATGTGGTGGCCAACGCCTGGGAGGCCATGGACGAAACCAGGGGCTGCATCCGCATCAGCCTCAGCACCTGTCCCGCAGCAGCCATCCCCACCACGGATCGCTTTCCCATCGATTGGCAACCGCAGGGGGTGGCCTTCGCCTGTCTCGAAGTGGCTGACACCGGCTCCGGGATCGCGCACGCGGATATCGAGAAGCTGTTTGACCCCTTCTTCTCCACCAAGTTCACCGGTCGCGGGTTGGGCCTGCCCGTGGCCCTGGGAATGGTCCAGGCCCATGGCGGGGCCATCACGGTTGAGAGTACTCAGGGCCAGGGCAGCGTCTTCCGCCTCTATTTCCCAGAATTGAGCGACGCGATGCCCAGGCTTCCGGAGGCAGGGGTTCCAGCTTCCGAGCCTGCCGGTGGGGGCACGGTCCTCCTGGTCGATGATGACGAATTCATGCTCCTGTCGACCGGGGCCATGATCGAGATGATAGGTTTCGCCGTGCTCACCGCGAAAGGCGGCGTCGAGGCCGTGGACGTGTTCCGGCAGCACCAGGCTGAAATCCGCTGCGTGATTACGGATTTGACCATGCCGCACATGGATGGGTGGGAGACCCTGTCGGCGCTGCGGCAGCTCGAACCGGCCCTTCCCGTGATCCTGGCGAGTGGCTATGACAAGGCCCAGGTCTTGTCGAGCACCCACCCTGATCGCCCCCAAGCCTATTTGAATAAACCCTTTGGTCTGCAGGAGCTGCGGGACGCCTTGGGGCAGGCCCTGGGGATCCAGCCGAAGGTGTGAATCCCCGGCCCCAGGCCCGATCGGCGATCCTCGGCCCCCAATCGGTACTCATCGGTGTTTCGCGGACATGCTTGCCGGCCACACTCAGGTTGAAACGCGGGAAACCAGAGATATCGCAGAAGACTCAGATAGGGCCTTGGGTCCACAGATTCCACAGATCCACCCAGATTAAAAACGGGAGCCAAGTTCCCTTCTGGTGGCCGTGCTTCGCCAGCATTGGGTCGGCGGCCATCTGGGAAAATCTGTGTAATCTGTGGTTCCAGTTTCTGGTCTTGAAAAGAATGGGGCTGACATACGCCGATCATCGGGTTCGCTCATTCAGGTCCCAGGCAAGGGAGGTTGGTTGACCGACGCGCCGCTGACAGTCCGCCCTGCACGCTTCGGCCTGTTGGATCCCCTGCGGGGCATCCTCGCGCTATGCGTGGCGGTGTATCACCTCAGCGTCTGGTTCGAGCTGTTGCCGTCGGGTTCGGGCCTGAACATGGCCACGGCGCGCCTGGGAAACTACAGCGTGTCGGCCTTCTTCGTACTGAGCGGCTTCGTGCTGTTCCGTACCACGCCCTGGAGCCGCGTCCGGTCGGAGGGCCTGGGCCGGTTCTGGCGGCGGCGCTTCCTGCGGCTGGCCCCGGTGTTCTACCTCCTTTGCACCCTGAACGTGGCCTTCCATCTGGGCATGGGGCCGGACCCCACCTGGGTACGCATCCTCGAGAACCTCACACTCACCTTCGGCGCCATCCACCCCAACCACGCCTTGGTGACCGGCGGCTGGTACGTGGGCCTGGTGGCCCTGCTCTACTTCGCCTACCCGGCTCTGGCCTGGCTGCGGGAGCGGGGCGGGCTCTGGTTCCTCGCGGCGCTGGCCCTGGGACTGTGGGGGTGGAGCCTGCCCTCGACGCTGCACGGCGTGATGGAACAGCCGTCATGGAACCGCTTCCACACCTACGTGCTGGCCCCCAACCAGGTCTTCCTCCTGGCCTGGGGTGCCCTGCTGGCGGGGTGGCACGCCACCACGGAGCAGCGGCTCGATTCCCGGGTCGCCTTGCTGCTGGCTCTGCCCCTGGTGGGGGTGTTGGTGCTGCCCTGGCCCAAGTTCTTCGATCATCTAGCGGCCCTGACGGGCTGGAGCCGCTACGGCTACCTGCTGACCGCAACGGCCCTGGTGGCCCTGGCGGCCTTCACCCGGGACGGTGAACCGGGCTGGGCGGGGAACGTGCTCTCCCGTCTGGGCGCCTGGAGCTATGGCCTCTACCTGCTGCACCCCTTCACCATGAAGCTGGTGGCGCCCCACTGGAGCGGATGGCTGGGCTTCTGCCTGGCCCTGGGACTGGCCATCCTCGTCGCGGCCCTGGTGCATCGCTGGATCGAAGAGCCCATGGGGCGACTGGGGCGGGGCTGATCAGCTCTCCTCGATCCGCGCATAGAAGCTGGTCCGCCGCAGGTTCTCATCGACCTTGAAGGCCTGCTGCAGGGGCGGGAAGGCCCGCTGCTCGCAGTCGGTGCGCTCGCAGAGGCGGCAGGTGACGCCCACGGGGACGGGCGGTTGATCCAAACGCAGGCCGTCGGCGTAGATGAGATCCTTGGCGTGACCCATCTCGCAGCCCAGGCCCAGGACCTGCGTGGCGTGCTGGCCGCGGTAGCCGCCCGTGTCCTTCTGGAGTGTGCGGGCAATGCAGAAGTACCGGCGGCCATCCGGAAACTCGCTGATCTGGGTGCGGATGAGGCCCGGCGTGAGGAAGGCGGCGTGGGCGTTCCAGCGGGGACAGGCGCCTGAAAATCGCGCGAAGCGAATGC
>JANXYT010000368.1 GCA_025355915.1 Holophagaceae bacterium | reverse complement strand
GCATTCGGCAGACCCGCATTTCGCTCAGGTCCGAGGAGAAGGTACTGTTGGCGGCACTCAACCGGTTGCGCGGCCTCCCCCCTGAATCGCCGGTTCCGACCACGGCCCGGCGATTCAGATGGGATGCCGCGCAATCGATTGAGCGTCGCCAGCAGGACCTGTTCCTCTGATCTGAGCGAGATGCGGGTCTGCCGGATACGGTTCTGCTCGAGCTGGGCACGGAGGAGGTCGGCCTGGGAACCTTGGCCGACTTCATAGCGCACCTTGGTGATGTCACTGGCCTTCTGCCAGAACAGGGCCTGCTGATCCAGCAGCTCCACCTGTCCGCGCACCAGGAGAAGACCGAAATAGGCCCGCTTCACATCCGCGATCAGGCTCAGGCGGATGCGGTCCGCGGTCGACCGGGATACCTCGACGCCCAGGCTGGTGATGTCTCCCCGAAGGCCCCGTTTCCCGGGCCAGGGCAGCGGCTGCGTGAGCATTACCTGGTAGTAGCTGGTCTCCATCTTCCCAACCTGGATCCCTTTGAATCCGTCGTTCTGGATGCCCAGCGTGAGGCTGGGATCGGGCAGGGCTTTGGATTGGGGGATGCGCTCCTTCTCCGCATCCACCAAGGCTTTTGTCCTGGCGATGTCGGGATTGCGATCCAGGGCTTCCTGAATCAGGGAACCTAGAACGGGGTCTTCGGCGGATGCCGTCTGACCGACAGGGGCTGGAGCGGGGGCAGGAGAAGGTGCCTGAGATTGGGCCAGCCCGATAACCGGGAGGAGGCCCATCGCCAAGCGCACAAAATGGCGCATGGAAGAACTCCGATCTATGAGAGTGGAAACAGTTCCGATCTGCTTTTCGACTGGGCAGACCTACACGCTCAAATCCGGAATACCGCCAATTTCGCAAGCCGGTCCAGGGCCCGGCCCTGCTGGGTTTCAGATGCCTCACCGAAGCGACTGGACGCACTGGAATTCAGAATGCCAAGGGTTCCGCTGGCAACGCTTCCGGGCCAAGGCTTGGGCTCGGGGCGTTTTTGAGAATCCTGGCCCTTCTCGTCCTGGCCCTCTTCCACCAATCCTACGGACGCGGGGGAGATCCTGGACGAGCAAGGAGTGCCGGTCGTGGAGCAGGAGGACCCACCGGCCCCCTGGGAGCCGGTGGAAATAGGGTTCTGAGGACCCATGGAGTTGGCCGGGCACCCGCAGGCCGCATCCGTGGGCGCCCCGCAACCGCATAGGCAGGCCACAGCGGCAGGCCCTGCCATCGTACGCGCCACTTCCACCGGCCCCACCAGGGTCAGGATCGCAATCGCGATGTAGTGGAAGATTCGGCGCACTTTGATCACCTTGCAACTCACAGGCTAGGACAACAAACAAATGACAGCAAGGTGGAAATGGTTCCTGCGCCGCGCTGTCCGATCGGTGAATCGAGTAGCTGCCGTGCGTGCTGTATTTCTAGCAAGCAAAGAAGTTTTATTAATTTAAGATTAAAATGTATGGGCCTTCGTCTGACCGCCAAGAGGGCACTGATGCGCTGATTCTCCCTTTCCAGAATGGGACACTGGCCGGGATAAGGGCCTGTCTGCCCGATGGGCATGAGGTTGAAGACCGGATCCCCACTCTCGACGGATGACTCACGATATTCGGATGGGTACTGAGACTTTTGAGCCCGTGATGAATGGGTGACCGTCTCGCCATTGCCCGAAGATCGATGATCCCCAGTGCCAAGGTGGGAATGTGGCGTGAACAGCTCCATACCCGGGCTCCCGTGTGCCCCGGGCTCAGGAGCAATCTGCCGATCGGCAGCTACCTTCACAAAACAGCCACCCGGGTGGGTGGCTGTTTTGCCATTTTCTATGATGGTGGCTGGAGGCGGACTCGAACCGCCGACCTGCGGATTATGAGACCGCTGCTCTAACCAGCTGAGCTACCCAGCCATGAAGGAACAGTGTAGCGTCGGCGCGGGTCTGGGTCTACGTCAGATCGTTCACCAGCACCACGATGAGGCGCTTGGGGCCATGGACGCCATAGGCGAGGGTCTGCTCGATGTCGGCAGTCTTGCTGGGGCCGGAGATCAGCAGGGCGTTGGCCGGCAGGCTGCGACCCCAGCCCAGGGCCTTCACGGCAGACCAGAAGCTGTCCTGGATGGTGGAGGCCCGCAGCATCGCGATGTGGACAGGGGGCACCAGGGACAGGAGCCGGGGCTCAGCCGGGCCGGGCATCAACAGCAGGCCGCCAGTTTCGGCCACACCCCCCACGGTGCCTGTGAAACCCGCGTCCACACCGGTGAAGAGTTCCTGCTTGAAGGCCTCGACCGGACGGTCGTAAGGCATCAGCTGGGTGCCACCGGGCGCCCAGGACCGGGCGAGGGCTGCGCCCGCCTCGCTGGTGGGACCAAACAGCAGGTTCTTCAGGCCCTCGCGATCGCAGAAGGCACGCACCACGGCGGGCCAGGTATTGGTTGTGGCTTCGAGGAACTCGGTGTGAACGGCTTCCATGCCCTTGCGAAGGCGGACCACACGCTCAGCGGCAGGCCATTGGCGCCGTTCGAGGACGGCCGTATCGAGGGAGGGCAGGGGGCCGGTTTCGCTGGAAGCGCGCAAACGGCCGAGGATGGCGGTACGGGAATCGGAGGATGGACGGTGGTCAGTCATGGGGGACTCCCTCGGCGCGAACGCGCTCGCTGAGCGAGCGGCGGGCCGGTACGGGTTTGCTGCGGGACTGGGTCCAGTCCTTGATCAGAGGGGCGCTGGATGGCAGGGCCCGCCCGAAACGGGTGGCAAACCAGCTGGCCACCCGGTAGAGAGTGGGGCGCTTGAGGACACCGGCCCAGAGGCGCCAAGCCCAATCCTCGGTGGCCGTGCGCCCCGTACCCTTGCCGATCACATTCGACCCCACGTCCTCATGGGTGGCCTCCCGGCGCAGACGCACCAGGATGTCGGGGATGGGAATCTCCACCGGGCAGACTTCGGCGCAGGCCCCGCAGAGGCTGGAACCGTGGATCAGGTCGTGGCGAACGCCCACGCCTTCCATCTGCGGTGTGAGGATCTTGCCGATGGGGCCGGGGTAGACGGCCTCGTAGGCGTGGCCACCCACGCGGGTATAGACGGGGCAGTGGTTCATGCAGGCGCCGCAGCGGATGCAGCGCAGGGTGGCGCGCAGCTGCGGATCGGCGTACATCCGCGAGCGGCCGTTGTCGAGGATGACCACATGGACTTCCTCTGGACCGTCCATCTCCTCCATACCCCGAGGGCCGGTGATCAGGTTGAAGTAGGTGCTGACGGCCTGGCCCGTGGCCGACCGGGTGAGGATGGCGTAAAGCGGCGCCACGTCCTCAAGGCGTGCTACCACCTTTTCCAAACCCATCACGGCGATGTGGAGGGGCGGCACATGGGTGCTCATGCGGCCGTTGCCCTCGTTCTCCACCAGGCACAGCGTCCCGGTTTCGGCCACAGCGAAATTCACGCCGGACAGCCCCGCATCGGCATCCAGGAACTTCTGGCGCAGCACCCGGCGGGCCATGGCGGTGAGCTCATCCACATCCTCGGTGTACTTCGCGTCCTTGATCTTCTGGCTGAACTGCCGGGCGATCTGATCCTTGTTCTTGTGGATGGCCGGCATGATGATGTGGCTCGGCGTTTCGCCGTCCAGCTGGATGATGTATTCGCCCAGATCGGATTCCAGGGCCTCGATGCCACGCTCTTCAAGGAAGGCGTTGAGGTGCATCTCCTCGGAGACCATGCTCTTGCCCTTGACCAGGGTCTTGGCGCCCTTGGACCGGAGAATGCCCAGGATCAGTTCATTGGCCTGTTCGCAGGTCTCGGCCCAATGGACCTGGATGCCGTTCTTCGTGCAGTTGGCCTCGAACTGTTCCAGCAAGTCGGGAAGGTTCAGCAGGCTGCGGGACCGAATGGCCGTGCTGAGATGCCGCATATCCTGCAGGTCGCTGGGGTCGGGGAACTGGGCCCGGCGTTTCGCCATCAGGCCATCCATGGCCCGGCGGAAATTGGCTCGCAGCTGGGGATCCAACAGGGCCTTGGCGGCCGAATCGCGAAAAAGGACCTCGGTCTCAGCGTGCACGGGTGCGCTCCCAAAGGAACTCAGCGATGTGCTGGACGCGCAGCGGACTGTGCTTCGCCTCCAGGGTGCCATTCACATTGAGCAGACAGCCGCCATCGGTGGAAAGGATCACGGAGGCGCCCGTGGATTCGGCATCGGCAGCCTTGTCGCAGGCCATGGCCCCGGAGATCTCCGGTTGGCGCACGGAGAAGGTGCCGCCGAAGCCGCAGCACACTCCCGCGCCAGAGGTGCCAATTCCACCTTCGACAGCTGACCGAGCAAAGCTTGGGGCTCACCCTTCAGTCCCAGATCGCGGACGGCGTGACAGGAACTGTGCCAGGTCACCTTCACGGGCTCGCCCAGATCCTCCAGCTTGACATCGAGCACCTCCACCAGGAACTGTGTCAGCTCATAGACTCGCGCGCTGAAGGCGCGAATTTCGGTCTCATCCGGTTGGCCGTGGAAGAGTTCCGGGTAGTGGACCTTCATCATCCCAGCGCAGCTGCCCGAGGGCAGGATCACCGGCAGGTCCCGGGGGAAGAGGGCCACCTGGGTGCGGGCCACATCCCGGGCCTCCTCCCAGTAGCCGCAATTGAAGGCGGGCTGCCCACAGCAGGTCTGGCCTTCGGGGAAGATCACCTTCACACCAGCCTTCCGGAGGAGCTGAATGCCGGCCATGCCCGCATCCGGAAAGAACAGGTCCACCAGGCAGGTGCCGTAGAAATACGCCTCTTGCACGACGCGCCTCCTCAGATGCCCAAATGGTCCTGGCGCAAGCCTACAGGAAACAGTCCGAAAGGCGCTCGGCCGTGTGCTCCACCTGGATGGGGGCCCCGTCCTTGTCAAGGCCGCCCCGAATCTGCATGACGCAGCCGGGGCAGTCCATGACCACCTTCGAGGCGCCGGTATCCTTGATGTTCTTCAATTTACGTTCGAGGATCGGCGCGGAAATCTCAGGTAGTTTCAGGGAGTAGGACCCGGCCATGCCGCAGCAGGTATCGCATTCGAACATCTCGGTGATCTCGTGTCCCGCCTGCTTGAGGAGCTCCCGGGGCTCATCGCTGGCCTTCAGGGTCCGCTTCAGATGGCAGGAGTCATGGTAGGTGATCTTGCCCAGGTCCTCCCCTTCCTTGAAAGTGAGCCGACCCTCATCCACCAACTTCTTGACGAGCGAGGAGAAGTCGATGGTTTTGGCTGCGAGTGTCTTGGCGGCCTCCATGGCGTCGGTGACGCCGAGGCTCTTGAAGGTGTCGATGAAGTCATGCTTCAGGGCCACGGTGCAGGTGGGACAGGCCGAAACCACATAACTAACATCGGTTTCCAGCAGGGCCTTGATGTTGTCCCGGGCGTTCTGGGCCGCCACTTCGTAGGCGCCGTTGTAGCGGGCGGGGGCGCCGCAGCAGGTCTGGGTATCGGGGAAGACAACCTCGATGCCAGCCTTGTTCATGATCTTCACCAGGGATTCGCCCATTTCCGGGTAGCAGAAGTCGATGAGACACCCCGCATAGAAGGCGATCTTCTCACCGCCCTGGGGTTGGAGGATGGTCTTGACCGTGTCCCGGAAGGGCACAGCGGCCACCGCGGGAAGGCTGCGGAAGTCCGTCATGTCAGAGAGAAACAGGGGCAGGTGCCGGATGAACCGCCCCTGTTTGAAGGGCTTCTGGGTGACCGAGGCCATGCGCAGCATGGAGTGGAACAGGCGACGGTTGTTCACCACACTGAAGATGGCCTTCATGGCCAGGGACTGGCCGTTCTCCACCACCAGGCGCCGCCGCAGCTCCAGGATGAGCCCCGGGATGTCGATCTTGCCGGGGCACAAGGGGACACAGCTGCCGCACTGGATGCAGAGCCCCTGGATGTCCTCGGACTTCTTCAGCTCATCGAACCAGGCCGTGAGGATGGTCCCGATGCCGCCGGTGTAGGTCTTGCCGAACACGTGGCCACCCACCAGCCGGAAAACGGGACACACATTCAGGCAGGTGGCGCAGCGGATGCACTGGAGCGCCTCCTTG
>JANXYT010000352.1 GCA_025355915.1 Holophagaceae bacterium | reverse complement strand
GCCCTGATCCATGAACTGCGCAAGGCCGGGTTGGATGCGAAACAGCAGGTCACGGTTTCCGTTCACTACGATGGACAGAATGTGGGTGACTACATTGGAGACATCGTTGTGGAAGGAAAGTTGCTGCTGGAACTGAAGGCCTGCAAATCCCTGGAGGATGTCCACCTCGCCCAATGCCTGAACTACCTCAAGGCCACCGGCATTCCCACCTGCCTGCTCATCAACTTCGGGACTCCGAAACCACAGATCAGGCGCGTGTCACGATGAGCCACCGCACCCAATTGCCACTGAGTTCTGCTTTTATAAAACGTAAAACAAAGACAAAGAAAAACCTTTTTGAACCACCGATGAACACCGATGCACACCGATTAAATGCTGATAAAGAAAAACAACCTTCTAAACAAATGATTTTCATTTTTATCATGTCTTTATCGGTGTTCATCGGTGTTCATCGGTGGTTAAATATTTTTATTTTTAATCTTTTAAATCAGAATTTATCGGTGTGTTCGTCGCGTGGGAGCCTGTGATGTCTCTGTCTCCTCGTGACCTCGCCGGGTGCCTTCTGGATGCGGGGGCCGTGCGTCTCCAGCCGATGGACCCCTTCACCTGGGCGAGCGGCCTCAAATCCCCGATCTACTGCGATAACCGGCAGCTGCTGGGGATTCCCGCGATGCGCGACCAGATCGTTGCGACCCTGGCCGCGCGTTCGTTGGCCCTGAAGCCCACGCTGATCGCCGGCGCCGCCACGGCGGGCGTGCCCTGGGCGGCCATGGTGGCGGACCGAATGAAGCTGCCCCTGGCCTATGTGCGGCCCACCCCCAAGAACCACGGCATGGGCCGTCAGGTGGAAGGGCCTTTGGCAAAAGGGCACCGCGTCGTGCTCATCGAAGATCTGATCTCCACGGGCATGTCCAGCCTGAAGTGCGCGGAGGCCCTGCGCGCCGAAGGCGCCGAGGTGCCCGCTGTGTTGGCGCTCTTCAGCTACGGCCTGCCCGAGGCCGAAGCGGCCTTCGCGTCCACGGGGATCCGCCTCGTGGTGCTCAGTTCCTTTGAGGTGCTGTCCGCCGAAGCCCAGGCGCGGGAAATCCTGGACACGGATGGACTGGCCGCCCTGACGGCCTGGCGCTCCGATACCGTGGCCTGGAGCCGCGCCCACGG
Source organism: Holophagaceae bacterium (assembly GCA_025355915.1). Taxonomy (GTDB): domain Bacteria; phylum Acidobacteriota; class Holophagae; order Holophagales; family Holophagaceae; genus Geothrix. The sequence continues at coordinate 2,382 of JANXYT010000352.1, read as the reverse complement.
CGGGGCATAGACGACCCACCGAAAGTCACGAGGTCCGACCATGAAACTCTACACGCGCACGGGCGATGACGGTTCCTCGGGGCTGTTCGGGGGCGACCGGGTGAGCAAGTCGCACCTGCGGCTGGTGGCCTACGGCACCCTGGATGAGCTGAACAGCACCATGGGGCTGCTGCGCCTGCATGCCGCGCCCGCCTGTGTCGACGAAGCCACGCTGCAGCGGATCCAGCACGACCTGTTCGTGCTGGGGGCCATCCTTGCCACGCCCGCGGCGCGGCAGGAGCTGCTGGGGGCCCGGATGAGCACACCGACCTGGGAACTGCCGGACATGGAGGCCGACATTGACCGTCTGACCGCCATGGCGCCGCCCATGACGGCCTTCGTGCTGCCCGGGGGCACGGCGGGCGCCGTGCACGCCCATCTGGCCCGCACCGTCTGCCGCCGCTCCGAGCGCGAGGCCGTGGCCCTCACGCACGAGGAGCCCATGAATCCCGCTGTGCTGATCTACCTGAACCGCCTCAGCGACTGGCTCTTCGCCCTCGCCCGCGCCGAGAACGCCGTGGCCGGCGTGGCAGACATCCAGTGGGTGCCGAAGGGGTGAACGGTTCTCCCTTAGGCGGACAAACAACCGGCCCCCAGGCTGGGGGCCGGTCCTTGAGACGTTCCGGTCGACTGGATCAGTACTTGATGCGAACGCCGAAGTTGTAGCGGCGGGGCGCTTGGTACTGGTACGGGGTATCCGGGAGTGGCGCCACGCCTCGGATGTTCAAGCCCTCGGAAAGATCCGTGGCTTCCTGGCGGTTGGTGGCATTGATGACGTCGACATAGACCTCACCGCGCATCTTGCCAAAATTCCGGCCGTACTGGATGCGAAGGTCCGCCTGGTAGAGCAACGGCGTCATAAGGCTGCCCAGGTTTTCGCCAAAGTAGCCGTTGGCACCCGGGAATTGCTGAAGTACCCGGGTGCTGGCGGAGGTTCCCCGGGTGTAGTGGTAGCCGCTGTTGGCGTTGAAGGTCATGCCCACCATGAGGCCCATATCCCAGGCGTAGTACGCATTGGCCTTGGCAAGCCAATCGACGGAGCCCTCAAGCCGGCCGTTGGTGTAGGGTAGGCGGGGATCGTACTGGGCCAGGTCACCCTGGAAGTCCGCATTGCCGCTGCTCATGCTGTTGCCCTTGGCATTCACAAGGCTGGCGCTTAAGAAGCCCCCCCAGTGGTTAGCTTCCCGGCGGGTGACCGTCAAATCCAGGGTCCGGTAGGTGCGCTCACCCCCGGGCAGGTTGGCGAGCACGAAATTCAACTGGCCACCGGCCACGCGGGCTACGTTCTGAGCGCCGGTGTAGCCGCCACCCGCAAAGTAGTTGGGATTAATGACGAGGTTACGGAACCCATTGATAATGGACTGCTGGGTTGCACTGGGGACGGCCGAACTGGCCAGCCCGAGAAGGCCGCGGGCCTCGGCTTCCAGATTGCCCGCGTCGGTGTAGAGGGTGGGATCCCAATCCTCGACGATGTCGTAGTCCCGGCGTTTGGTGAAGGTCGCATCAAAGGTATAGATGTTTGCGAAGTCCACCTGGTAACCGATGCGGAACTCGTCGGTCTTCGGTAGTTTGAAGGTGTCGGCAAACACCGCGTCCACGACCTTGGAGCCGCCGCGGGTGATCACGGTCACCCACTGATTCATTAGGCGGGCCTGCTCAAACCGGACGGAGCTGGTTAGGCTGCCGGTGAAGCGCACCATGTCCAGCTTGATGGGATCGATATAGCGGCCCCAGTAGGCATAGGCCTTGGACTTGCCATCACCCTGGACATCCCAGGTGAGTCCGACCCGAGGCGCCACGGCAAAGTCGGTCTTGAAGAGGGAGACGCCGTTGTCGGCCAGGAATTCGTACTTGTCGAGGCGGACACCAGGGGAGAAGGTCCAATGGCCAAGCTGCCACTGATCCTGTACGTAGAAGCCCTGAGTCTTCATCTTCGGTGTGGAACTGGCGATGCTGTCCTGGTGGATGCGGTAGCTGTAGAACCCACCGAGGGGATTCGCTTCATTGAACACATAACTGTTCAAATCGGATGTGACGAAGTTCCCAGGGGTGCTGGTGCTCGTGGGCGTGAAGCCTGCACCGATGAAGGCCGCCTTGAGGGCGGGGCTGTTGTTGATCGCCGTGATAGAGACGCTCTTGGCGCCGCTCATGGTGCTGGTGGGAAGGGCGCCCCAGGTGTAGGTGCCGACATCAAAGCTGTCGTATTGATCGCCCTGGGCCACGCCCATATGATTTATCTGAATGTGCTGGCCGAGACCGGCCTGGTGGGCCTGGCCGCTTACACCGTCTTGTGGCTGGCTGTGTTGGCGCTTACAATGCGCGTCATCAGCCGCACCGATGGCC
>JANXYT010000326.1 GCA_025355915.1 Holophagaceae bacterium | reverse complement strand
GCGCACGGCCATCGCAGGCTTTTCCAGTTTCGATACACCTTACGACGACGCTTGACGGCAGCTAGTAATAGCGTTCTTGTCTCGTCCAAGGTTTCAAGGCTGTTATAGGATTCACGGCATAAGAAGGCGACCAGACATAGTATGAACAGAACAAATATGATGGTCGGGCAAGGACCCCAAAATCCTCTTCTTCCATTGAGCCACAAGAACCCGATGAGAAACGAGATCAACGCTGGAATCATGGATAGCTCAAATTTCATCCGAACCAGAATCTTGCGGAGATACCGTTGACCGACATATTCGTCCTGAATTTTTAATTTCTGATAAGGCTGCCAGTGTTCCTCAATGTGGTTTGGATGATTTTTCTCCAGGATGTTGTCCCACTGTCGTTCGATAAATGATCCAACATCTTCAAGAATGTGACCCGCAGCTAGAGCGATGAGAAGTAGGACGAAGAAGAAAATATTGATATTTGAAGAGGCAAGGCCCTTCATCTCGGGGTTGTACGCGAACACCAGGAAGACAAAAGGGGCGATTGAGAAAGCCCCTGGCACAAATAGGGTAGATAGTGGCCTCAGAATCTCTGTTTTCAGGACCGATTGAAAATCCATACAGTCTCCTGGGAAGCCTAACTAAGAATTAGGCGAACCGGGGGGAGGTGGGGGTGGTTCGCCCATGGTGGGGATGATGGGGGGAGGTTACCAGAAAAACATTGAAAAAGGATGGGGTGAAGGGAATTAGGGCGGCCCTAAAATGGGCGGATGGACACCCCTTCCCAGCCACCCCGTCTGCTCGATCAACTCCGGGCCCTGCTCCGGCTGAAGCACTACAGCCTTCGCACGGAGGAGGCCTACGAATCCTGGGTGCGTCGCTTCATCTTGTTCCACGGCAAGCGGCACCCGAAGGATATGGGGGCCTTGGAGGTGGAAGCCTTCCTCACCCACCTGGCGGTGGATCGGAAGGTGTCGGCCTCGACCCAGAACCAGGCCAAGGCGGCGCTGCTCTTCCTCTACCGGGAGCTACTGGAGGTCAATCTGCCCTGGCTTGAGGGCGTCACCCAGGCCAAAGAGAAGCGGCGGTTGCCGGTGGTTCTCATGCCCGGTGAGGTGCGGTCGTTGCTGGACCAATTGTCGGGCCAGATGGGCTTGGTGGCCTCGCTGCTCTACGGCACGGGGCTGCGTCTGATGGAAGGGCTACGCCTGCGGGTGAAGGATCTGGACTTCGATGCGCTGGAGGTGGTGGTGCGCGGCGGCAAGGGCGACAAGGACCGGGTCACCATGCTGCCCGAGCGCCTCGTCCCGCTCCTGCGCGCCCACCTGAAGCACGTGAAGGGTCTCCATGACCGCGACCTGGCTGCGGGTCATGGCGACGTCTGGCTCCCCGATGCCTTGGCGGAAAAGTTCAAGGGGGCGGCCAAGGCCTGGGGCTGGCAGTGGGTCTTCCCCTCGGCGGAGCGCTCGGTGGATCCGCGCACGGGCGCGGAACGGCGCCACCACCTCCACGCGGAAAGCGTGCAGAAGGCCGTGCGAAAGGCCGCGCGCATGGCCGAAATGGTCAAGCTGGTCACGCCCCACGTGCTGCGCCACAGCTTTGCGACGCACCTGCTGGGCGCAGGCTACGACATCCGCACGGTGCAGGAGCTGTTGGGGCACAAGGACGTGGAGACGACCATGATCTACACCCACGTGCTGAACCGCGGTGGACGGGGTGTGACGAGCCCCCTGGACGGGTTGTGATGCACGTATCCGACCGCGCGTTCCGCAAGCTGGTGGAGGAGGCGCTGGCGCTGATCCCGGAGGAGTTCCGGCCCTACCTGGACGGCGTGCCGGTGGTCATCGAAGCGTGGGCGCCGGACAGCCTGTTGCAGGAGTTGGACCTCCCCGAGGACGACACGCTCTATGGCCTCTATTCGGGGCATGCCCTGACGGAGGGGCCGCCGCAGTCCGGCGAACTGCCGCCCCGCATCACCATCTACCGCGGTCCGCTGCTGGAGGACTGCGAGAACGAGGATGACTTGCGGGACGAGATCGCCACCACCGTCATCCACGAGATCGCCCACCACTTCGGCATCGACGAGGACCGGCTGGAGGAGCTGGGCTGGGGTTGACGAAGACCCAAGAGGCTGGTCGCGGAAGGCACGGAAGCTGCGCGGAAGACAGGAATAATACTTGATCAGCCTGCACTGATCGTCGATGCAAGGACACCCAGAACACGGTCGAACTGACCCTTGGATTGGATTCCGCGCTTTTCTGTGATGTTCTGCGCCTTCCGCGACCAGCGTCTTTCGCCCCTACAGCGTCTTCAGGATGGCATCGCGCTTTTCCTGGTACTCGGCGTCTGAGATGAGGTTCTCATCGCGCAGGCGCTTGAGGGCCTTGAGCCGCTGGGCCTGGGCTTCATAGAAAGCGGCGTCCCGGGCGGTGGAGGCCTCGGGGGTGATTTTCGGAGCGGCTGGGGCGGGAGTGGAAGCCGCCACCGGGGGCGGCGCCACCAGCGGGAGGGCCAGCCAGTCGCTGCGCAGGCGTGTGGCGCCGGGGGACTGGAGGCTGAGGCCGGAGGCCTCCTTCCTGGAGCCGTAGGCGAAGGTGGGCAGGGTGCGGTCCCCGGAATAGCGGTCCATGAAATCCAGCCGGGCATCGTGGACGATCAGGTTCAAGGCGCCGTCCCGCACGAAGAGCCGCGCGGTGAGGCCCTGGGGCTGGTCCATGAACCGGCCGCCGCGCCGGTGGCTGCTGAGGAGGATGAGATCGTCGCCGGGCTGGGCCAGGGCGAACGCCTCGCGCAGGGCCTTGGCGAGACCCGCCAACTCGTCCGGGGCGAAGAGGGGGATGGTCTGACCCTCCAGGGAAACCTGGACCGGGCCGAGGGCCGTGACGAGGGCCGCGTCGGTCAGGGCGGCGGGGTGCGCGTTGGCGGCGGCGCCGGGTTCGGCGGGAACGCGCTTCACCCAGGTGAAGGTGGCGAGGCGCCACTGGGTCTGGCCCGGCTCGGCGGCCGGGGCCATGGAAACGGCGACCATGAGCAGGAGCAGGGCAAGGGATCGCAGCTTCCATCCCGTCCGGGGCATGGGGACTCCTGAGGTGAAGGGTCCAGCATAGCGGCCCCCCGAACCCTCCGTTATTCTGGCGGGTCGGCACTGCGGGGCCGGGTTGGGGATGGGCGATGGTCAGGAAAGTTTGGTACGCCCTCAAGGGGAGCTTCGCCACGTTGGTGCTGGCGATGAATTCCGTGGTGATCTGTTCGAGCCTGATCCCCGTGGCGCTGGTGAAGCTGGCGCTGCCCTTCGGAGCGGTGCGGCGGGGCGCGGACCGGCTCCTCAATGCTTTGGCCGAGCGCTGGATCGCCGTGAATGGCTGGTGGATGGCGCTGGTCCGGCGTACCCGGTGGGATGTGGCCGGGCTCGAGGGCCTGCGCCGCAAGGGCTGGTACCTGGTGAGCAGCAACCACCAGAGCTGGGTGGACATCCTGGTGCTGCAGAAGGTGTTCCACCGCCGCGTGCCCTTCCTGAAGTTCTTCCTCAAGCGCCAGCTGCTCTATGTGCCCGTGATGGGCCTGGCCTGGTGGGCCCTGGATTTCCCCTTCATGAAACGGCGCACCGGCAGCCGCTCGGCGGATCTGGCCACCGCCCGCCGGGCCTGCGAGAAGTTCCGCCAGATCCCCACCTCGGTGATGAACTTCCTGGAGGGCACCCGCTTCAGCCGCGCCAAGCACGATGCGCAGCTGTCGCCCTACCGGCACCTGTTGAAACCCAAGGTGGGCGGCCTGGCCACGGCCCTCAGCGCCATGGGCGAGCGCTTCGACGCGCTGCTGGACGTCACCATCGTCTACCCGGGCGGTGTGCCCACCTTCTGGGATCTGCTCTCGGGCAAGGTGAAGCAGGTGGTGGTGCGGGTGCGCGAACTGGAGATCCCGAAAGATCTGCTGGGCGGCGATTACGAGGGCGACCCCGCCTTCCGCGCCCGCATGCAGGAATGGGTGCGGGCCATGTGGACCGAGAAGGACGCCCGCATCGAGGAGATCGTCCTGTCACTCCGGAATCCGGCCGCGGCGTGACGCGGGTGGGTTCAAGCATGGAACCCCGGGCCGCGCTGGGCTCCGCTGTTCGTTCTGCCCCGGATCCCGGTCAAATCAGCAACAGGGTTCCAAAGAGGGAGCCCAGCAGGGGTGGCCGGCCCGGGATTCGGTCCTCATAGAGGCCCGCCAGTCCGGCGTCGGCGTGGTACGGGCCTGGGGCTCCCAGCTTCAGGTCGAGGAAGCAGACCTGGGCGCACAGGTTGGAAGCGAGGGCGGCTTCGTCCCCCGCCTTGATCTGGGCGGTGCTGAAGACCCGGGAGGCGGCCTTGTGCTGGCGGAGGCGCTTGCGGATGCGATCGAAGAGACCGGCGTAGACCTCGAGGGAGAGCGGTGCCCCCAGGCGTTCCAGGCGATCGAGGGTGGCGAAGATGTGGAGCAGCACCTGGACGGACACGCGGGTGGCGGAATCGCCGTCCCGGAACCGGCTATGGATGGCAGCAAACGCCTCGATGGGGCCTTGGACCCGCGCCTTCACGAACCCCGCGGCGTGGGCCAGGTGGGTGCCGAAGATCAGGGTGGTGCCCCGGTCGCCCAGGTCGTAGGGGGCGGCCTTGGCCGCCTCCAGCACGGCTTCCAGGGCCTGGCGGATGAACCGGTCCATGAGGATGCCCGGCGCGAAATTGCGGACCCGGGCCGCGTGGGTGAGGACGAGGGCCAGGCGGAAGAACTGGCCGTCGCGGATGCGGAGGTCCTGCAATAAATCGGATTGGACCCGGTGGACGGCCTCGTAGAGGCGGATCCGCTGCTCCACCTGCTCCTCGTCTGCGATCAGGCCGCCATCCGCCAAGAAAAAATCCACGGCATAGGGCAAGCGCCAGCCCGAGGAGGCGACGGTGGCAGGCAACAGGCCCTGCATGCGATGCATGGCGGCACTCAGGCGCTCGCGGCTGCACCAGAGGTAGGCTCGTTTGGGCTCCTCCCGGGACGTGCGGAGCAGACGCACGAGGAACCCGATCTTCGCCCGGAGGGGATGCAGCTCCGCGTAGAGGGGGATCCGGTCGAAGACACTCAGCAGGTCCTCGTACTCGCCCACGATGGTGGAGGGGCGCTCGCCGCGGGCCATGCGGTCCACGAGCAGGGTCAGGAGGCCCGAAGGATCCTCCTTGAAATGCGGGAAACTCCCGCCGCGATGGCTGGCTCCGAAGGCAGTCTGCAGGGACGCATCCAGCAGCTCGATCACCGGGGCTTCGGGCAGGGCCGCTTCACCGGCGGGGGTGAGCCGGAAGTACCCCTCGCCCTCCACCTGGGTGCCTGGAGGGACCTCTTTCTGGACCTGGTCGAGCTCCCGGTCCGTGGCGGCCAGGCGGTCCAGGCATTCCCGCCGTTCCACCTGGAGGTAGTCCTGGATGCGGTCCAGGTGCGGCAGGGCGTCCTGGGGGGCCTGCACGCCCCGCACCTGGAGCTTCAGGAGCTCCAGGAGGCGGATGAGCTGGACGGCATCCGGGTCGTCGGGACCCGGGCCCGCCGGAGCGCCGAGGGGGAACAGGCCCGCCAGGCGGGACTTCGGCGCCCTCCGGTGCTGCAGGCGGTCCGCGCAGCCCTTGGCCTCGATGAGCTTCCGATGGGTCTCCTGCAGGGCTTCATAGCGGCCTTCCAGGCTGGCCTGCTTGGGGCGCGCGTCCTTCTGGATGAGGCCGCAGGCGAGGAGCTCCTCCAACCCCTCGCGGCCGATGGCTTCCAGGGGCACCGTTTCAGCGGCGGCCAGCTTTTTGAGGCGATCAAGCGTGGTGGGGGAGGTTTCCATGGGGGACAGGCAGGCTGGGGGCCGCACGGGGCCCTGGCATGTCATCGGCGGAGACATGATGGAGCCAAAGAAACGGATTCACCACGAAGACACGAAGTAAAGAAGAAGGACAGATTTGTCTTTCTTCTCTTCTTCGTGTCTTCGTGGTGTATCTTATCTTTTTTTTTTGAGTGCTTGAACGAGCTCAGCCGTTGGTCTTGACGAACTGCTCCATGAAGTCCACCAGCGTCTTTACGTTGTCCACGGTGACGGCGTTATAGGTGCTGACGCGGATGCCGCCGATGTCGCGGTAACCCTTCAGGCCCACCATGTCGGCCTTCTTGGCTTCCTTCACGAACTGGTCATCAAGCTCCGGCGTGGGCAGGAAGAAATCCA
>JANXYT010000280.1 GCA_025355915.1 Holophagaceae bacterium | reverse complement strand
CGCTGGCTCGGTGTGTCCCCCACACGGATGGACGGGGTGAACGGCCGTTTCCGTTTCCAGGTGCTGCCCACGGGGCCCATCAGCCTCGAGGCCTGGGATCCCGATAGCCGGCAGATGGGCAAGGGGGTGGTGAACGTCGAGGCCGGCCAGACTTCGGAAGTCTCCATTACCACCCACGACAAGGGCCCGGTGGTGATCACGGTCACCCAAGAAGGGCTGGCGGTCGTGGGCGCTGCCATTCAATTGGCCTACCGGGGCGGGGATGCCCTGAATTTCAGCACGGAATCAACCAGCGATGCCAACGGTAAGGCCACCTTCTACCTTCCCCCCGGCGACTACGCCGCCACGGCCACCGATCCCCTCAGCCTGGCGGTCGGCAGCGGGACCTTCTCCCGCAATGTGGACCAGGGAGAGATCCAAACCTCGATCGTCCTGCAGGCGGTGCGATCACTTTGGGTTACGGCCGTGCCGCCTCCAGGGGCTGAGGCCGGATTCTCGCTGGAAGGCTGGTCTTTGCGGGACCGCGTCATGGGTCGACTGGTCCAGCTGGATGCCAAGGGCCAGGGGATGCTTCGGGATCTGCCGGTGGGCAGCCGCGCCCTGACCCTGACCGATCTCCGGGGCCGGCAGCGAGGTGACTTCACTGCGTCCCTGACAGTGGAAGGTGGGGCGGTCCAGACCCCCACTGCGCCCCTCCAGGCCGTCGCCTACGGCAACCTCGATGTGACGGTCGTGGATGCTCACGGCCAGCCAACATCCAACGTGGCCGTCTACTCAAGCAGCGGAACGATCTACACGGATAGCACCGGCCTCGCGCGGTTCCTTGGCCTCCGAGCCGGGAACCTCACCACGTGGGCCGCCGGTGCATCCACTACGGTGCTTCTGCAGAGCGAAGGCGAAACCGTGCGGGCCCAGCTCCAGCTGCCTCCCACCGCCTCGCTCCACGGCACCGTCTTCGACCCCTTGGGCCAGCCCATGCCCTACGTGCTCGTGAGCACCGGGACCCTTCAGACCGCCACCAATGGCCTGGGGCAGTTCCGGATGTCCGGCCTCGGGCTTGGCACCTACGCCGTGACGGCCCTATCCTCCTCGGGGCGCCGGGCCGCCGCGAGCGTCACCCTGACTCAACCAGACCAGGACGCGGAGGTACGGCTCGACTTCCCGCCCCAGGGCAGCCTCACGGGCACTGTGAAGGATCCCCTGCGGGCCGTCCCCCCGCCGATCCACGTGATGGTCTACCTCGCCACGGGGGGCAATCAGGTTGGCGATACCTACACCAATGATCTGGGTGTGTTCCAGTTTGCCTTCCTCCCAGCGGGCCAGGATCTGCACGTCGTGGGCATTCTGGACGACGGAAGGACCCAAGTCTTCAGCCAGGCCTTTGCCCTCGCCCCCCAAGAAGGGGCCACCCTGAACCTGGACCTGACGATGCCGGCGCTGGTCAACGTGAAGGGTTGGACCCTGGACCCACTCGGCAACAAGATCCCCATGACGGTGCTTCTGCTGGACGATCAGGGCCGCACCCTCGATAAGGCCGTGACGACCGGGGATCTCTTCGATCCGGATCATCCGACCTTCTTCTTCCGGTACCTCCTCGCGGGCCACCGCTACCGCCTGATGGGCCTCCAAGAGATGACTAGCACCGCCATCGCTTTCCTGGACTACACGCCTGCGGGTGACAAGGAACTGGAGGAATTGATCCTTCAGGCCCAGGTGCGCCGGAGCGTGAGGCTCCAGGCCCGCTACCCCGATGGCACCCCGACACCCGGTCCCGGCCATTTCGTCGTCACTTCGCAAAGCACCCTCGGCGGGCGATGGGAAGGCGGTCTCGGCGCCGATGGATCCGCGTTGGTCCAGGATCTCCCCGAAGGTCCGGCCACGGTTTCGCTCACGGGCCTGCTCAACCAGCCGACCCTCGCCGCGACCTTCACCATTCCCGCTCAGGGTGCGATCTACGACGTGACCGTACCCGCTATGGGCCTGGGCAGCCTCACGGTGAAAGTGCAGACCGCGTCCGGCCGCATGCTCACCGGCGGAATTCTGGCCGCCCAAGGCACGAACACGCCCCGTTGGACTGGCGTAGCCCAAGGGGATGGTACCTACCGCCTGGATACTGTTTGGATCGGCGTGCCCTTGAGCCTCCAGGCCACCGGCTTCGGGCTGGTGGGCAGCGCCCCTTTGGTGACCTTGGCCCAGCACGGGCAGCAGCTGGCCCTGACCTATCCCGCCCCAGACCAGGGCAGTCTCAGCGGCATGGTGCGTGACAGCCATGGAAACCCCGTGGCAGGCGCCCTCCTCAACACCGCGGGGCGCACTGCGGCGACCGATGCCGTTGGAGCCTACCAATTCCTCAACCTGCCGTTGGGATCCTACAGCCTTCTAGTCACGGTTCCTGGGCGTGTGGATCGGGCGGTCATAGGCGGCCTCCTGGGAATGGATGGCCAGTCACTGGTGCTGGATGTGCCTTTGAAGGGAGTGGGGGCCATGCGGGTGCGTTTGGCCAGGCCGGACGGCACCCCTGTAAACGGTCAATCCGTCAGCGTCCGCAACACCAGCAGTTATTCCGATGGCCGTGTGCTGACGGCTGGCACCGATGCTCAGGGCCTTGCATCATTTACGGAGGTCCTCGAAGGGGATGTGCGCGCAAACGCCCTGATCGATGGCATCGACCGCTCGGCCACTGGGACCCTGGTTGCGGGCGGAACTCTCACCCTGGATATCCAAACCAAGGACGTCAGCGCTATCAGCGGCCGTCTCCGTCGCGCTTCACCCATGACTTGGCCCGCCGGTACCACCGTGAAACTCCTGGGCGTCTCCATCCCGCTCCAGCCCGATGGCACTCTGGACGGAACCGCGATCGGCATGGACTACACGCCCTCGGCTGTTTCCGTCCTGGCGTCAGTGGGCGGGTTGCGGGACATCCAAGTGGGTTCCGTCATTCTCGTCAAGAACGGCACGACCACGCTCGATCTCACGGCTCCGGCCTTCGGCATGATGACCGGCGTGGTCAAGGATGCCCGTGGCACGCTGGTATCCGGCGCGACGGTGTCCACCTCCGGAACGGCTGTGATCACGGACGCGCAGGGCGCCTTCCGCATCGATGGGCTGGTTCTGGGTTCCTACCAGCTTCTGGCAACCATTCCTAACCGGGTGGAACGCGGCTTGGCGGATGGCAATGTGGCCTTCGACGGCGAGATCCGCACCTACAACATCACCTTCAAGGGGACCGGAACGGTCCGAGTGACCACGCTAGCCGCAGACGGAACGCCTCTCCAGAGTCAGAACGTCCGGGTTCGCAACGACAGCCCCTGGTCCGGCAACACCCCTGTCTCTCTGGTGACCGATGCCCAGGGCCTGGCGGTCTTCCCGGGCATGCTGGAGGGCTCCATCACGGCCGATGCAATGCTGTTGGGCCGGAGCTACTACCAATCGGGCACCCTGAACCTGGATGGCACCCTTACCCTCACCCTGAAGGTGCGCGATTACACGACCATCAATGGCCGCGTTCGCCGTGCGAGTGCCGGCAATGTCTGGCCTGCGGGTTCAAGGGTCTCCGTGGCGGGCCAATCCTACGACCTGGGCCCCGACGGAACGGTGGTGACGCCATCACCGAATCCCCAGGTGGATTACGGAAGCGGAACCGCGACCGTCTACGTGACGGTGCCAAATGGTATCCAGCTCACGGTGGGCTCTCTTAGTCTCGTGAAGAATGGCGAAACCTTCCTGGATCTCACCGCGCCTGGTTTCGGCGGTCTGTTCGGCACGGTCAAGCTCCAGAACGGGAATCCGGCGGCCAACGTGTCTGTGCGGGTGGACAGCTGGACCTACCTTACTACTGACACATCTGGCGCCTGGCGGGTTCCCATGATCATCACCGGCCTTCACCACGTGGTGGCTCAGACCACCAGTGCCATCGCAGGGGGGGATCTGAATCTGGTCGATGATGACGGCTCCGTCGGAATCGACCTCGTCCTGCTGCCAAATACCGTGTCCCTGCCGGTCTCGCTCCCCCTCCCGCGACTGGGCTATTCCGCGATGGTCTACGGCGACGGCACGTTCTATCCACCCAATGCCTCCTCATCTAGACCCTTCGTTTCCATCGATGGCGCTGCCGAAGCCGCGCCCGTCGCCTTAAACGGCATCGCCCAGTGGATCGAGCGAGACCGCCAGGTCGCCTACATCGCGCAGATGGGCCCCATGGAGGTATCCGTCACCCGGACCGTGGCGCCGGACGCAGTATTTGTAAGAGAGGAAATCCGGTTCCGGAACACGGACGCTGCAACCCATCGCGTGAAGCTGCGCAATGCCGTCACCCTGGACTACCTGCAGGGGATTCCTTCTGGCCTGGCGCAGCCTGCGCTGTCTGGAACATCCGCTGATGTGGGCGTGGTCAGCTACAACGGGACCGTCTTCTGGGGGAACGGGACCGTGGCTCCCTCCAGTGTCAGTACCGGTGGCATCCAGTGGTCCGATCTGGAACTGGCGCCTGGGGATGTGAAGACCCTCACCCTGGTGTACGCACCCTACCAGTGCTACCCCTACGCGAACTGGGGCACCCCGCGTTTCCGCAAGGAGGGGGCGACCGCACTCCATGCCCGCATTATTCATGGCGCTCCGGAATGGGTTTACGGAAACATGGCCGCCTCCTGGTCGAACTGGCAGCCTCCCCTGGACACGACCGCCATCACCCTCGCGCCTTGGGATGCGACCTTGAACCTCACCCTGAAGGATGCCTTCGGGAATGGGGTGAAGAACCAGCTGAACGGCACCTTCCTTCCCAGGGAACCGCTCGCTCCGACCAACTCTGTATGGACAGGCTACGCCCTCAGTGGGCAGCCCCGTGATGGCGGACAGGTAAGTCTCAGCATCTCCGGCAACCCCGGCGTGTCCTTGATCCGGGACCTTCCGGCCACGGGAACCGTGGATGTGCTTGCCTCCGAAGGTTTCTCTGTCTCGGCTCGTGTGAATGATTCCCAAAGGAATCCCATGGCATCGGCCTACCTGAACTTCCCCTATGCGGGTAATGATTGGTCCGATGCCACGGGGCAGACGGGACGCTGGCTCATGGCCCCCGGCACCTATACGATCCAGGCCACCATGCCCAATTCGGATGGCACCGTGCTGGCTTATGCGAGCGTGACCGGGGGTGCGGGACAGTCGCAAGTGGTCGATATTTCCTTCCCGGCCGTAGGCGGTCTACGCGTGGCCGTGGTCAACCCCAACGGTTCGGCTTATAGCGGCTGGATCCAGGGTTATGTGAGATCCGCTTCCGGATCCGATCGCTGGACCTCCAGTTACCCTGGGATCTTGAACTGGGTGAATCTCCTGCCCGGAACCTACACGCTCTCTATCCAGGATCCCCGAACAAACGGCGGGTACCTCGCTCCCATCCCGATTGCCGTGAGCGCGGATGCGAACACCCAGTTCGCAGCCAGCTTGCCGGGATTGGGACAGCTGCAGATCGTCGTCCTGGATCCCATGGGTAATCGCGTTCCACGGTCGCAGCACGTGTCGGTCAAGGGGTCGGATGGCGGCAGCCAGGGTGCCCTCACCGACGACTCGGGGACCGTGACCTTCTCAAATCTTGCACCCGGCAACGCGACGATCTCCGTCACGAACAACGCCAATTACTTCTCCACCACCGTCATCGCCACCATCCTGGATGGCCAGGTGGCAACGGCCTCGATCCAACTCCCCGGGAGCGGCAGCCTCCAGGCCACGGTCACCACGGCGGATGGACGCCCGGTCGTGAGCCGCTATTTCGTGGTCTATCAGGCCAGCACCAATTCCAATCTGCGGGGCGCTTACACCGACGCCAGCGGTCGCCTGACGATGGGGCCCCTCCCCACCAATACGACCTTAGCCCTGCTCGATTACTACGGCAGCGCCACGGATCCGTTCAACCCCAAGGCGGCTCAGGTTCCCTTCACGCTGACTCAGCCAGGTGAGGTCCAGACGAAGATGGTCACCCTGCCGTGTGGTTCGCTGCAAGTCCTCGTCAGGGAATCCGGAACCGGAAAGCCCGTCCCCAACGCGCGAGTCTGGTATCGCTACTACTGGAACACTTCTGCCAATACGGATGCCAACGGTCTGGTCACCTTTAAGGATGTGGCCCTGGATACGGCCTTCTCCATCGGGGTGGATGCCAGCGGCTACCAGAGCACCCAGAACAATTCGGTTTCCGTCTCCTTGGCCCAGCCTGTGGGATCCGTCACGGTGGACCTGCCCAAGCTGCTACAGATCGGTTTCAAAGTCGTTCGTGCCAATGGCGTCGACGCCCCTACCTTCATCTCCTGGACGTACCGGTACTGGTACTACCACCTGATGGCACCCGCGCTCGGTTTCGATCAGCAGCAGGCAAGCTCGGCCCCCACCTACACCTGGACGAACGTGCCCTCCGCCGATTACACGGCTGAAGCCTTCGCCCTGGTAGGAACCCAAAAAGATGGCAGCGTACAGACGACCTACGGGGCCACCTGGCCTTGGAAGGCCAAGGCCCAGGTCACGTTGAATGCTGCCAACACCCAGCCCACGCTCACCATGCAGCTACCGGCCCTGGCGGCCTGGACCCTTCACCTCAAGAGCGAGGATGGGACGCCACTCACCTTGGACCGTCCCCTGCGCCTCACCCTGAAAACCAGCAGCGTACCGGGCTACTTGCTCCAGGACGTGACCGTGAATCCGGCCCAGGAAGGCGCGGATCTGGTTATGGCGGAGCATTTCCCCGAAGGGACCCACACCTTCTCCGTGATGGACAACCTCATGGGTGAGCTGACCACCGTGGACCTGGTGGTCAAACCCGAGAACGATGCGCTGCGTGTGGAGCAGGACCTCAGGGTGCCCGCCCCTCGTCTCGCCGCCCTGACGCTACACCTTCGCGATTCCCAAGGCCAACCCCTCCGGCAAGACCACTGCTTCCAGCTCACCTTGAAGTCGTCCACCCGGGATGGTTACGCGTTGAATATGGCCATCCCTGGAACTGACCCTGCCTGCGGCCTCCAGTTCCCCGAGGGAACGCACACCTTTGCCATCGTGGATCTGTCCTTCGGCAAGGTTCAAACCTTCGACC
>JANXYT010000253.1 GCA_025355915.1 Holophagaceae bacterium | reverse complement strand
GTTGCCGCTGTCACTGTTCTGGTCCGTCCAATACTGGGAGTGCCAGAAGCAGTTCACCATCGAACCGGACATGTCGAAGATGGTGAGCATCTCGGGGGTAGCGCCGCCGCTCTTATACACATCGAGGATGTCGGTGGTGGTGATCAGCTTGGAATCCACCTGGGCCACGAGGGCCGTGGCAGCACACAGGCCGAGTAACAGGGACTTGAGTCGAGCCAGTATAAAAGCCATGGGTTTCTCCCGAAGGAAGGTGGTCGATCCTGATCAAAGCGTGCGGCTGGCCACCAGCTCGCGCTGGGCCTGGTAGGTCTGGGCATTTTTGGGCGTGGCGTGACCGGTGGCCAGGATGCGCCAGACATACACGGTCGCCGTCCCTCCCCCAGAGGTCGGACCGCTCGCTGCGGTGCCACCGGATGCCCCGAGGTTGCTGGAACTGCCGGTCGAGCTGGCCGCGGGGCTCCCGAGGAATCGAACCTCGAGGTCAAAGTTCTGGTCTGTGTTGGCAGCGCCGCCCTGGTTCAAGGTCATGGCGGGCACGCTGCTTCCCGCGAGGGTCGTGACCAGGTAATTCGAATTGATGTTGGACTGGAGCGCAGCGAGGTAGTCCACCTGGGAAGTCGTAGCTCCCGCCGCTGTGAAGCCGGCGGCATCAACCGTGCCTTGGCCCCAGGTGATCGCCCAGTCAAGGCCGGCATCGGCGGCGGCGGCGGCCTTATTGCCCTGGATGATGGTGCCAGCCATGGACAGTTCGCGGATGGCGTTGCGGCTGAGGCCGAAGGTGGCGGCCCCCATGACGCCTACCAGCACCAAGGCCATGATGATGGTAAGGCCGCCCTGTTGCCGGGTGCGGAAGGAGGAGGTGGAAGTCTCGTACAGCATGGGAATCCTCTAGTCGAGCGGAAGGCCGAAGTTGCGGGGCGTGACCATCAGGGTCTGGGTGCGTCGCACGTAGGCGGCCTGGCCGCTCACATCTGCATTGGCTGCCTTGGGCGCGGCTGAGCGGGACGTGACATCCATACGGATGAGACAGGGGAAGTTGCGGAACCAGAGGGGGTTATATGAATCGCGAGGGTTGAGAGCCTTTCCCCCGGGGCTCAGGGCCTTCATCTTCAGCACGATGGCATCCCAGGTGGCGGCGCCCTGCCGCAGCCAAGTGATGCCGCCGTCGAAGCTGAGGTCTACGGTGAAACCCTCAATGTTCTCGGCGATCACATCCACCTGGACACCCGCCCAGTTGATCAGCGTGTAGTTAGCCGGATAGGGCGCCTGCTGGCGGATCAGGCAAGGCACGGTGATGGCCGGGTTGGAAGGATCCCAGGCCCTGGCCTGCACCGAGTAGCGGGTGACCATGTTCGGTCGATAGAAGGCCACGGGGGTCGTCGCAGGGTAGATGTTGAGCGTGTCCACCCAAGGGTTGATGCCCGCTGTCGAGCTCTGAGTGGTCGCCATGGAACCGGCCTGCACCGAGACGGTGAGCCCGGACGCT
The DNA here is from genome assembly GCA_025355915.1 of Holophagaceae bacterium. Classification (GTDB taxonomy): domain Bacteria; phylum Acidobacteriota; class Holophagae; order Holophagales; family Holophagaceae; genus Geothrix. The sequence continues at coordinate 2,475 of JANXYT010000253.1, read as the reverse complement.
GGCCCCGCCACCTTGAACAGTTGGGTCCCCCCGGCGTCAAGGACCGCGGTGGCATCTCCAGCCTGCAGATCAGACAGGTTCCCGCTGAGCAGGTTGACGGTCACCGTGTTGGCGGTGTTCGAGGCGACTGTGGCCTGGATCGCCAGGGGAATATCCCCCACGAACTGCAGCTCATCGGGGGTGGTGGTCAGCGGTCCAGTGAGCAGGGCCGCGGGGTTGGTCGGATCGGGGCCCGTCACCACGACGGGGGTCGGGGAGGGCAGGATCATGAAGGCTTCCTGGGTCCCCGAGGTTACGGAATACCCCGATGGATGCGCAAAAGGCACCAAGGCGAAATAGCCGATGGAAGCCACATCATCTTGCAGGGAGGCCAGGGCCCAGCGTCCGCGACGCTGGCTGGAGATGGTGTCGTTGACCCGCTGGAAGCCGGCCAGGTTGGAGGCATAGATCCTCAGCATCCCCGCACTGAGGATGCCGATGAACATCACCGCCACCAGCATCTCTACCAGGGAGAACCCGTGCTGAAGGGGACGGAACCGCCGAAAGGATCGGAGCGTCATGGCTGGACTCCTAGTAGCGGACGAGACGACTGAGGGTCATGGCGGAGGCTGCCAGCGCGGTTCCATCCGCGGCAGTTGCCTGGTCCTGCCAGTTCACCGTGACCACGAACTCGTTCATGTTCATGCCCGTGATGTTGGCTTTGGGCGTGGCGGTGGTAGGCGCCAGTCGAGCCCAGTTCACGGTGAAGACCTGCGTGGGGGCAAGGGCCACCACCGGCTGCCCGTTGATATCGAAGCTGCCGGTGCCGAACGTGCCATTGGCAGGGCCCCCTGTGTAGTTGCGGAGACCCGTGTAGGCCGTGCCGATTCCTTGCACATTGGCTGCATAGGACCAGGAGAGGCTGCCCTCGGCCTGGATGGCGCTCATGCAACCCTCGGCGAGGGAGGCCGCGGTCACGCGGTTCCGTCCTCCGGAGTTGCTGCGCAGCGTCGAGACCTGGAGGGCCGCCAAGCCCAAGAGCCCGATGCCGAAGATGAGGGCCGTGACGAGGAGTTCGACTAGGGAGAAGCCGGATTGGCGTGGGGGACGTCGGGTCATGGCTGAAACTCCTACAGGCGCTGCCAGGGCACGGCGGGATCGCCCGCGTTGGGTTTGTAGAAGCTGTGGATGCCGTTGGCTCGGGTCACGAGCACGAGCCCCACCGGGGCGCTGGGGTAGGAGGCGCCGCTCCGCATGCCTCCGACGTAGACCCAGAAGTCCTGGTTGGCCCGGCCCGTGGCATCAAAGGAAAAACTGCTATCGGGGGCACCCTTGAATAATTTCGCGGCAGCAGTGGGCTGAACGCCGTTGGTGAAAAGGGCGGAGATGGAAGCAACGCCGCCTGTCACTGGATTGGGATTCGGGGTTGCCTGGGTGTAAACCGGCCAAGCGGCACTGGTGTCAATGCCGGCGTATTTGGTGGCTTCGGTCCCAGAGGCCTCTCTTCGCCAAGTGGTCAGAGCCTGATTGGCGGGAACGGGAAGGACATCCCCCTGCGAAGGAAAGGTAACCTGCAGGGTGGCCTGGGTGCCCTGGGTCGCCAACGTAACTGTGCGCCCGGTGGACCGGGCCACGGTGCGAGCATCCGAAAGGGCCCCGGCGATGGCATTCACGGTGCCCTTCACCGCAGCGGGCTGGGAGACGCCGTACCAGGTACCCGTCACGACGGCCACAATGCCGATGATCACCACCACGACCAGCAGTTCGAGCATCGAAAAACCCCGGGCCGATCGGTTCATCACGTACCCCTCCCCAGTTGATGTCCCAAGCATCGGCCAGAGACCCGACTTCAATTCTGAAATTTAATTGTTATTATTACTATTGTTGATTCGATTTATGGGTTCACCTTCTTTAATAATACCAATAAATGTATAATTTTTATACATCATCCAAACTGGATGGGGTCTCGATCAAGGCTGATGAGACCGGCCGGATCCAAAGGGTGCCTTGCGAGCACTTCGCTCAGGGCGCCGCGTGGGCCCTTCAGCAGCAGGTGCATGCGCCAGCGGTCGCGGACGCGCGGGACGGGGGCCTCCAGGGGGCCGAGGACGCGCAGGCCGGGAACGGACAAGCGCTGTCGAAAGGCCTCCAGTGCCTCGCGGGCTTCGCGCGGAGTGTCGGCTTCGGCACGGTAGAGAGAAAGCGCGGTGAAGGGCGGGTAGCCCAGACCTTCGCGGAAGGGCAGCTCGAAGGCCGCGAAGCCCTCGAAGTCCTGGGCGAGGGCGAAGGTGATCGCTGGGTGCTCGGGCGAATAGGTCTGGAGGATCACGCGGCCCGGCAGCTCGGCGCGGCCCGCGCGGCCCGCCACCTGCGTGAGCAGCTGGAAGGTGCGCTCGGAGGCCCGGAAATCCGCCACCTTCAGCCCCTGGTCCGCATTGAGCACTCCCACCAGCGTCAGCCCGGGGAGGTTATGGCCCTTGGCCAGCATCTGGGTGC
>JANXYT010000248.1 GCA_025355915.1 Holophagaceae bacterium | reverse complement strand
CTGCGAGCACGTGACCCTCTACCAGGGCGGTGAGCACTGGCTCTACAGCTACAAGAAGCACACGGACGTGCGCCTGGTCTTTGCGCCCGAGATGCAGATCGCCTTCTTCGGCGGCGACTTCGACAACTTCACCTACCCGCGCCACAACCTGGATTTCTCCGTCTTCCGCGTCTACGAGGACGGCAAGCCCTATCAGCCCAAGGACTTTCTGAAATGGACGGATGGGGGCCTCAAGGCGGGCGATCTCACGTTCGTGACTGGGCATCCAGGTCGCACCAACCGCCAGGACACCCTGGCTCAGATGCTCTATTCCCGTGACTTCGCCATCCCCATGCGCCTCAAGGCCATGGAACGCCGCAAGTCCGCGCTGGTGGCCTATGCCGCTTCCTCCCCCGAAGCCGGGCGCCAGGTGAACACCCAGATCTTCGGCATCGAGAACAGCCTCAAGGCCACCACGGGTTATTGGTCGGGCCTGAAGGACAAGGAAGCCCTGGCCCGTATCGAGGCCGGCGAGAAGGATCTGCGCGCCAAGGTGGCCAAGGATCCCAAGCTCACGGCCAGCGCCGGGCAGAGCTGGGCGAAGGTCGAGGCGGCCACCAAGGTGGCCAGGGGCATGGCCAAGGACAGCCTGAATGTGGGCACGGCCAATTCCACGCTGCTGGGCTACGCCCTGGCCCTGGTGCGCATCGCAGACGAGGAGGCCCTGCCCAGCGAGAAGCGCCTGCCCGAGTACAGCGATGCGAACCTGAAGACCGCGAAGACCCGGCTTGGGATCCCGGCCCCCTACTACAAGGAGCAGGAACTCTTCCTGTTCACCAAGGGGCTGGAAGAATCTGCCAAGGAGCTCGGTCCCCAGCACCGCTTTGTCAAGGCCATGCTGGGTGGCAAGCCGGCCGCCGAAGTGGCCAAGACGGCCGTGGAAGGCTCCAGGCTCGGGGATCCCGAAGTTCGCAAGACCCTGCTGGCCGGTGGCAAGTCGGCCATTGCGGCAAGCACGGATCCCATGATCGCGCTGGCCAGGAGGCTGGATCCCATCAGCCGCGAGCTCCGCAAGAAGCAGGAGGAGCAGGTAACGAGCGTCATCACCGAGCATGGTGCCCGCATCGCCAAGGCCCGCTTTGCGGTCTACGGAAAGAACACCTATCCCGATGCCACCTTCACCCTGCGGCTCACCTACGGCGCCGTGGCGGAGTACAAGGCCAACGGCACCCTCATCCAGCCCTTCACCACCTTCGGCGGCCTCTTCGACCGTCACGACGGCTGGGGCGGCAACGCGGCCAAGGCCTACCACGGCGACTGGACCCTGCCCCAGCGCTGGGTGGAGAAACGGGGTTCCCTGGATGCCTCAGTGCCCTTCAACTTCGTCCACAAGGTGGACATCATCAGCGGCAATTCCGGTTCGCCCGTGATCGACAAGAAGGGTGAGCTGGTGGGCCTCATTTTCGATGGCAACATCGAAAGCCTGCCCGGCAACTACTTTTACGACGAGGCCGTCAACCGCGGCGTTTCCGTGGATGCCCGCGCCATCGTCCATGCCCTGGACAAGGTCTACGGCGCCGCGGGTCTGGTGGCCGAGCTGACCGGGAAGTAAGATTTTTGTTTTTTAACCGCAGATGGCGCAGATTGCGCAGATGAAATGACCAGCACTCGATGCGTGGTTTTATCTGTGTCATCTGCGTCATCTGCGGTTTCCATTTATAAGTCTTGGAGTTCCGATGCGCTTATCCGCTCTCGTCCTGCTGCTCGCCCTGCCTGCGCTGCGCGCGGACGAGGGGATGTGGACCTTTGACAACATCCCCGTCCAGAAGATCAAGGCCAAGTACGGCGCGGAACTCGATGCCACCTGGCTGAAGAACCTGCAGCTGGCCACGGTGCGTTTCCCGGGTGGGACGGGGGCCTTCGTTAGCCGCGAAGGCCTGGTGGTGACCAACCATCACGTGGGCCGGGGCGCCATCGCGCAGCTGTCCAGCGCCAAGGCCGATCTCGTGAAGGACGGCTTCACCGCCGCCAAGCGGGCGCAGGAGCTCAAGGTGCCGGGCCTCGAACTGATGCTGCTTGTCTCCATGAAGGATGTGACGACCCGGGTGAACACGGCCGTGACGCCCGGCATGGCAGACAAGGATGCCCTTACCGCTCGGCGCAATGCCCTGGGCGAGATCCGCAAGACCGAGGAGGCGAAGACCGGCTTCACCTGCGAGCCCGTGACGCTCTATCAGGGCGGGGAGTACTGGATCTACCGCTACAAGAAGTTCAGCGACGTGCGCCTGGTGGCGGCGCCGGAGCTGCAGGTGGCGGCCTTCGGCGGCGATCCCGACAACTACACCTACCCCCGCCACAACCTGGATTTCGCCCTCTTCCGCGTCTACGAGAATGGCCAGGCCTATAAGCCCGAGGCCATCCTGCCCTTCAGCGCGAAGGGCGTGGCCATGGGCGAGCTGACCTTCATCTCCGGCCATCCCGGCACGACCTTCCGCCAGCAGACCCATGCTCAGATGGTCTATGCCCGGGACATCGGCATCCCCTTCCAGCTCAAGGCCATGACCCGCCAGAAGGCGGCCCTGCAGGTCCTGTCGGCCACCTCGCCCGAAGCCCACCGCATCGCCGCCGATGCCATCTACGGCATCGAGAACGGCACCAAGCGGCTCAGCGGCCAGCTCCTGGGCCTCGGCAAGGCGGAGAATCTCCATAAGGTGGAAGCGGCCGAAGCCGCCCTGCAGGCTGCCGTGGCGAAGGATCCCGCCCAGCAGGCTCGCGCAGGTGGAAGCTGGGAGCGCATGGCGCAGGCCGTGGAGCGCCAGAAGGCCCTGCTAAAGGAATCGACCTATGTGGGCGCTGGTCGCGTGGCGCTACTGGGCCATGCCCTCACCCTGGTGCGCTTGTCCGAGGAGGAGGCCAAGCCCTCGGTCCAGCGGCTCACTGAATTCAGCGACGGCAATCTGAAGGCCACCAAGGCCCGGCTGCTGGCGCCCCGGCCCGTGCAGAGGCCCATCGACGCCACCCTGCTGGCCGTGGGCCTTATGGACGCGAAGACTGAACTCGGCGCCGACCATCCCTACGTGAAGGCCATGCTGGGCGGTCAGGCTCCAGAAGCCGTGGCCAAGGGCGCTGTGGAGGGTTCGAAGCTGGATGATCCGGCCGTGCGGAAGCAGCTGGCAGAGGGCGGCAAGGCGGCGCTGGACGCCAGTACCGATCCCATGATCCTCCTCGC
>JANXYT010000235.1 GCA_025355915.1 Holophagaceae bacterium | reverse complement strand
ACGCACTGGATGCGCTGGAATTCACGACGACCCTTGGCTTTCTTCAACCGATCGGCCAAGGCGTCAATGGTGGGGCGGTCGGGTGCGATTAGGCTCTTCATCCCAGCTCCTTGTGTCTGGGATAAGTATATATTCTAGTTTATTGAACGCAACTTGGTATTAGAACACCAGCCCGCCCTCCCGCTGCAGGGGCCTCGCGGCGCCGATGGCCAGTAGGGCCGGATCGCCCAGGATGGCCACGCTGCGCCTGGCGCGCGTGAGAGCGGTGTAGAGGATTTCGCGGGTGAGCAGCGGATGGTCCTGGGCGGGCAAGACCAGGGCCACGCGCTCGTATTCAGAACCCTGGGCTTTGTGCACCGTCAGGGCATAGGCGTGGTCCAGGCTCGCCTGGATCGAATCCAGGGCGAAGAAACCGAAGCCCTCGGGCCGCGGGAAGGCCACTTCCAGGCGAGGCTGTTGACCATCCCGGGCCACCCGCACCACCACGCCCTGATCGCCGTTGAAAAGCCCGCGGAAGGCATCGTTGCGGTGCACCATCACCGGCTCTCCAGGCAGGAAGGGGCTGTCCGGGCGGCCAAGGCGGACCTCCTTCAGCGCTTCCATGTGGAGGAAGGCATTCAGACCCTCGCTGGACCGCAACCCCTCCCCTTCCCGGAGCAGACAGAGCAGGCGCCCCGCGTCCAGCCGGGCCCAAAGGTCAGCCAAACGCGCCGCCTCCGCGGGCTCCAGCTGGCCTTCCGCGATCCGGAACGGCGCGTCTTCCAGTCGCCAGTGCTGGCCCAGCCAGCGGCGGAGGAAGGTCCGCAGCGCGGCGTCGTCCGAGGGCCAGTGGGCGATGCCGGGAGCACCTGGATCCTCGGCGGCTGCCGCTTCCCGGAGGGCTGGCGCCTGGCCCGCGCCCACCGCTCGCGCAGCCTCCAGGATGGCCCGCCCCGCAGGATCGGCGGCATCCATGCGGTGGCTATGGGTGAGCGGGAAGGTGCGCTCCGGAAGGCCGGTGACGAGATCCCTGAACACCGTGCCTGCGTCCACGGAAGGCAGCTGGTCGGCGTCCCCCAGCAGCACCAGCTTCGCCTCGGGGGGCAGCGCCGCGAGCAGGGCGTCCATGAGCTCGAGGCCCACCATGCTGGCCTCGTCCACCACCAGGGCCGCGATCCGAAGGGGCTGACCCGCGCCATGCCGGAAGCGCAAGCGGCGGGGATCCCAGCCCAGCAGGCGATGGAGGGTGCGGGGTTCGGGCAGGCCCTCCATGGAATAACTTGACAGTGATTGTCCCATCCGTTGCGCCGCCTTCCCCGTGGGCGAGGCAAGCGCGATGGCTTCTGGATCGAGACCCGACGCCACCAGGGCGCGGATCAGCGCCGACAGGAGGGCGGTCTTCCCGGTGCCTGGCCCTCCCGTGACCAGGGTGAGGCGGCCAGCGAGGGCGGCCCGCACCGCGGCACGCTGATCGGCGGTGAGGCAGACCGGCGCCTCCAGCAGGGCGTCCGGAACCACGGCCTGCACCCCTGGGCTCGCGGCCAGGCCACGAATCCGGCCCACCACGCCCTGCTCGGCGGCGAGCATCCGCCGGGTGGTGAGGAAGCCATCCCCGAGGACGAAGGGACCGTTCGAATCGGGACCTCCCACCAACAGGGACAGGCGCGGATCCTCCAGGAAGGCGGCCCAGTCCACCGCGGGCTCACCGAAGGCCTGGTGGAGCGTTTCAAGGGCAGCACCCCGCAGGGATAGCCGGGTGCTCCCCTGGGCCTGGGCCGCCAGCAGCAGGCTGATCAGCAGGTGCAGGCGCCGCCGCACCGGTGGATCCAGGGCCTTGGGAATGCGGGCCAGCTCCCAGGCGAACAGGATGGGCGCAGCCTCGCCCGCCGCCCGGATCCAGGCCTCGGGGGCGAAGGCGCGGCCCTCCAGGACCCCGCGGGGATTGGGGAACCGCTCAGCCACCCCGCACCTCCCCGCCCACCAGCGCCAACTCCCGCTCCCAGGCCTGCACCTCGGACCAGGCGGGACGGAAGCACCACACGCCACCCTCCGGCAGCCCCCGCAGGAAGACATAGAGCGCACCGCCAAACCGGGCCTCGTAGGCGGCCTCGCTGGTCACGCCGAGGAAGCGCAGGCTGGCCAGGGTGTAGATGCGCACCTGCAGCTCGTAGTGGCCGGCGACGCAGGCCGCCAGGGCCTCGGGGCCGTACTCCGGCAGGCTGTTGCTCTTCCAGTCCAGGAGGTAGACGCGGCCGTCCTTCTCGAACAGCGCGTCCACGCTGCCGCCCAGGAAGTCCGCGCCGCCGGGCAGCCCCGTGAGGAAATCCATTTCCCGCAGCAGCCGGTCCGCCGCCGCCAAGGGCGCTGCCGCGCCCAGGAGCGGCAGCGACGTGGTGAAGCCCAGAAAGACCCGCCGGGCGGCCTCCTGCGCGGCTTCAGGCCCCAGCCCAGCCAGCGCCACCCGGCGCAGGATGGGCTCGCGGATCGCCGCGTCCTTCCACCACGCCTCGAAGGAGAGGCCCCGAAGGGTGGCGGGCTCCAGCGCCTCCAGGAGTTCATGCAGCAGGGTGCCCACCTGGCGGCCCCGGGGCAGGCCGTCCGGCGCGGCGCCCGGGGTATCGGGTTCGGGATCCTCCGCCTCACTGACGCGGACCTCGTCGATCCGCCGCTGGAGGGCCGTGAAGCTGGTGGTACGGCGGGGGCGCGCCCCGGCCCGAAGGGCTTCCGCCTCCAACGGGGGCGCCGAAAGCTGGGAGGGCGGGAGCACAAAGTCCCGCACCGCGCTCGAATCGGCCGACGCGGGCGCAGCAGCTTCCACCTCCGCCAGCAGCGTCACCGAAGCCCCCGGGAGGGCACCCTGTTCCAGCAGGGGCCGCAGCACGCGGTTGAGCACCCGCAGCGGGCCCTTGGGATGCTTGGGTTCGCCTTGCGTGGCCTTCGCGGTGGAATCCACGAAGAACCCGGGCACCACCAGCCGCGCCTTGGCCCGGGTGAGGGCCACGTACATGAGCCGTTCCTGCTCGTGAGCCGCCTCGGCCTCGATGCGCGTCTCCAGGTCGGAGCCCTCGGTTACGGCCCCGAGGCAGAGGCACCGTCGGCCATCCGCATCGTGGAAGCGGCGGAGGTTTGTGACCCTTGAGGCACCGGGCGCGAAGACCGCCACCACCGGCGCCTCCAGCCCCTTGGCCGCGTGCAGGGTGAGGATCTGAACCGCATCCTCGCGGCCCTCCAGGCGCTGCTCGTCGCCGTTCTCCCCGGGCGGCAGCTCCAGATCCCGCTGCCATCGCCGCAGCTGCCGGATGAGCTGGGCCAGGTCTCCGTGGCGCTCCGCCGCGGCGCGGACCAGCAGTTCCCCCAGGTGCCGCAGGTTGGTGATGGCCCGCTCGCCCTCCGAAAGCAACAGCAGCCGCTCGATCACCGCGCTGTCGCGCAGGATCTGCTCCATCAGTTCCGCGAAGCGCCGCCGCCGGGCCAGCTCGCCCCAGGCC
>JANXYT010000234.1 GCA_025355915.1 Holophagaceae bacterium | reverse complement strand
ACGCACTGGATGCGCTGGAATTCACGACGACCCTTGGCTTTCTTCAACCGATCGGCCAAGGCGTCAATGGTGGGGCGGTCGGGTGCGATTAGGCTCTTCATCCCAGCTCCTTGTGTCTGGGATAAGTATATATTCTAGTTTGTTGAACGCAACTTGGTATTAGCTGATGTTTTCGAAGATGGGCTTGGAGATGCGCTTGTCCGTCACCAGGGTCCACTTGTAGGCGCCGTAGAAATCAATGGTGCGCCTGTAACGGAGGGTGATGGTGCAGGTTCCGGTCTCTCCGCTGCCGGACTTGCTGACGCGGATGGCATTTTTATCGATCAGGGCTTCGATGACGCCCAATTCCTTCGCCTTCTCCTTCACTTCCCGCTCGAGGGTCTCGATGGGTTTCTTGCTGGCGCCGCTCGCAATGAAGTCGCAGGCGTCGATCAGCTCGCTGTTGCCGTAGTAGACCGGGACGGCCTTGTAGGCAATCGCACCCAGGGTGCCCAGGACGAGCAGGGAGACGATGCATCCGAACTTGCCTTCACCGCGCTGATGCCGCATGGGTTCCTCCACCTCACTTCAAGTCTTCGAGCGCCTGTCTGGCCAGGGGGGCGACCAGGGGGCCATCGGGACCGAGAAGGGTTGACTGAGGATACTTCAGGGCCTGCCGGAATGCCTGCCCGGCTTCGGATTGATAGGAGGTGCCCAAGTGGAGGAAGCAGCGTCCGGTGTGGTAGTCGATGGTGCCCTGGCTGACGCCGCGGGTGGTGCTGAGCCGCGCATCGCGGAGCAGCTCGATGGCTTTGTCGTACCGGCGGAACTGCATCAGGACGAGGGCCAGGTTGAGCTTGACCAAGTTGGCGTCATCGCTTTTGGCCCCGGCGTAATGCAGGCGCAGCTGGGCGAGCACCGCCGGATAGGAAAGTGCCGGTGAGCCCAGAGAAACCTCGAGGGCTTCCGTCTGGATGGGTAGGATCGCCGTGGCGCCCCCCTGGCTCAGGGACACGGGTCCCTTGGTGGCTTCTAGCAGCTGCCGGAGCTCCAGCACGGTGGGCACGGGCTTCCCCTGGACCGCGAGCAGGGGCTTCCCGGTTTGCAGCCCGGCCTTCAGGGCCGACTCAGACGCGGCGAGCACCCAGGGCCCGGGTTCACCCGGGACGTCGAGGATGGAGAGGCCCAGGCCCGGTTGCTGGAGGCGCGGGACTGCGTTGAGGCGAGCGACCAGTGAATCCAGCGGATCCTGCTCCAGCGGCTTCACCAGGAGGCGTTCTTCTTCTCCGTCCAGGGTGGCCAGCGAGAGTTCGACCCGGTGGATGACCTGGTCTGGAACCGGCCTGGCGATCAGCACCAGTTCGGTGTCCCGGGAAGCCTTCAGGCGGACCAGGGCTTCCTGGGGCGGTTCGTCTGGACGGGCGGGCAGATAGACCAGCTGCTGCAGCCGGTCCCCGAGGGTTTCAAGCTGGGCCAGAAAGCGGGCGCGACCCGTGAAATCCCCGGCCTCCAGGCCCAGGAAGGCCAGGCGGGGTTTCGGGCGGACCTCCAGGCGCACGGATTGGCCCTCTTCCACGGTGATCTGCTGGGAGAAGCCACCTGAAGGGAACCGCACCAGCAGGTCGTAGGGACCCGAACAGACGGGGATGTCCATCACGGGAAGGAGTCCCCGGCTCTGGCCGGCAAGGAACAACTCGCCGCCGGGCCAGACGGAGCTCACGGACAGCGTGCCCTTGGAAGGCTCCATGCGGATGGGTTCGAGGGTGTGATCGGCCAGGGGGGTCGCGAGGTCCGCGCCCAGCTCGAGCGTTCTGGTCCGGAAGCAGGGGGCGCGCAGCTCTAGGCGGTGCTTGCCCGCCGGGAGTTCGGGAATGATGAAGGGCGCGGAAAGGTCCTCGGGCCGCAACCCCAGGGGAAGCGCCATGGGCGCCGCATCGGGACCGGCCTTGCCAATGGCAAAACCAAGGCTTTGCCCATCCAGCAGCACCTCCACGTCACTGGGGTGGACATAGAGGGTGAGGGTGGAAGCGGTCCGTGTCAGCTTGAAATCAGCGGATTTTGCGTCACGGGGACCGAGGTCCAGGGTGATCTCGGCCGTGGCGTGACCCGGCCGGGTGTAGGTCAGCTTGTGGGTCCCGAAGGGGAGGTACTTCTTCGGAAGGGGCGTCCCGGGTCTTCCATCCACCAGCAGCCGGCCGCCCTCCGGTGCATAGGTCAACTTGACCAGGGCGTACTTCTCCCCCTTCAGGCGGTCGAAGACGGCCGCGAGGCGCTGGGAGGTGAGGGCCCGGTCCAGGTCGAAATCCGGATTGAGGTCGATGAGGGCCTGCAGGCGGACCTGGGCACGGGGCCGGTTCTGGGCGCTCCGGTCATCGAGGACGGCGAGCCAGTTGTAGCTTTCACAGAGCACCTGGAACCATTCCGTATCAAGACCGACGGCCTTCGGCGCGAGCCCGGCCACGACGGTGTCGAAGCGGGTGGTGGCCCCTTCCCGGTCCCCCTGGGTGGCCCAGAGCGCCTTGGCCTGGAGGAAGGTGTCCTTGAGGGCCGCGTCCTGGCCCCATAGGGCGGCGCAGAGGAGAGACATGGACAGCAAGTGTCGGATTCGCATGTCAGTTCAACCGGATCAGCAGGTCGTTGCGGCGATCGCACAGGATCAGGCCGCCGGAGCGATCGAAGGCCAGGGAGGTGATGCGGCCGCTGATGGCCAGGGACTTGAACGTGGCTTGGCGGAGAACGGCGCCATCCGGCCCGAGGATCACCACGCCTTCGCCGAAATCACCCCCCTCCACCAGGGCTGCCACCTGCCCGGCGCCATCGGTGGCCAGGGCGGTCACGGCCTTGAAGGGGGCCGGGAGATCCTTGCCATAGGGCACGACGAGGCGCGGCTGGCCGTCGGGATCCAGAAAGAGCAGCTTGCGATCGGCGTCTGCGGCGATGACCACGCCGCCCGTGGCCAGTGGCGCCAGAGCGTTGGCTGCGGGGGAGGCCACGGCCCGCGATCCCCCCTCGGGGGGGAACAAGGTGAGGGCCGGGGTCTTGGCGTCTGCCACCCAGAGGTTGCCCCACCCGTCCAGGGCAGCGCCTGTAATGGCGCCGAGGGCGCCGAGGGGCTGAGCGGCCGGCGTGTCCTCGCGGATCAGACCATTCTTGGACAACATCCAGACCGCTCCGGTGGGGGCGACAGCGAGGGCCCGGGTGCCCGGTGCGGTGGGTCCCTGGGGCGTCAGGTCGCTTCCGTGCAGACGGAACGTCCGGTCCAGATCGTTCTGGAAGATCAGAAGATCCCCGTCCGGAGCGAAGGCCAGCAGCGTGGGGGTCTTCAGCCACTTCACTCGGCCTGCGGGCCAAGGGCCCTCGTTCCGGAGCGGCGGTTTCTGGAGGCGGTGTTTCACCCGCACCGCCATGCGCCAGATGGCTTCCTGGGCCTCGGGGCTCTGGGGCGCCTCGGTTCGCAGGCGCTGCAGCATCCGCAGGCAACCCGGGAGATCCCCCATCAAATCGAGGGTCTCCGCCGCCTCAAGCATGGCCCCAGGCGCCGCCGGCGACCCGGGATGAAGGCGGAAGCTGTCGATGAACAGATGAAGCGCCCGGCCCCACTGGCCCTGATCCCGCCAGGCCCGGCCCAGGTGCAGGCGCGCCTCACCGCCGGCAGGGGCGTCCGGGAAGAGATCGAGGATGCGGTTGAAGTCCGCCATGGCGTCCTTCAGCTCTGCGGGGCGGCGGGCCTGCTTCGTGAGCAGCAAGCCGCGCAGGAGCATGCCCTCGGCGGCCTCGGGTGACTTGAGGTACTCGGACCGCAGCCGGTCCAGATAGGGCATGGCCGCTTCGGGTTTGCGCTCGATCTCCAGGTGATGCCGGGCGAGCCTGAGCAGGGCCAGCGGCGCGAATTCGCTGCGGGGGCTGGTCTGGACCAGTTGGTTCCAGGCGTCCAGGGCTTCCTTGTAGGCCTTGGAGGCGTAGGCCCGTTCCCCGCTGTGGTACAGCCGTTCGGCCAGGTCGCCGTCCTGGGCCTGTGCCATGACCGGCAGGGCACAGAGCAGCGCAGCCGGAAATCTGAACCTGGGGGACAGGACGAACATGGAGGCCTCGGATCAAAAGCATAGCCGCCGGGGACTGGTTCAGGACTCCAGCGCCTTCAGCAGCGCTTCCGGCGCATAGGGTTTGAAAAGCACCCCCATGAGCCAGGGTTCGCCTGGGCTGGTGTCGCGTGCCGCCGTGGACAGGAGGATCTGGCGGCACCGCCGGGTCTCGAACTGCATTTTCAACCAAGGACGGAGGTCCCCCAGGCCGTCGGCCTGTTCGGAGATGAGCAGATCCACCGGATGTTCGGAGAGCATCGATGCTGCTTCTGTGCGGCTTCCCGCCTCCCGGACCTCCCAGCCCTGGCCGAGGGCAGCCCGCAGGCGCTTGCGGAAGAAGGCGCTGGGTTCCAGCAGCAGAATCGTGTGAATGGTTGCCCGGCGGGACATGTCCGCCTCGGTCAGCCCCAAGGCGAACAACCCTTCCTTGGCGGCGCTTCGTAGCCCCAGGCCCGTGGCTCGGCTGAAGACGTCCTTTATGGGTTCCGCCAGACGCGGCTGCCGCGTGAGGCCGCCGATCTCGCACAGGCGCGCCATTTCGCGCCAATCCTGATCCTTGCGCTCGAGTTCGCTGAGCACGAAGGCCGCCAGCTCCCCAGCCAGTTCGGCCCGCATGATGAATTCGGGATCCTGCAGGGCTTCGCGGAGGGCGAGGAGCGCTGGCGCTCTCCCGGGCCCCTGGTTTGGAACCCCCTTCACGAGGGCCCGGGCCTTCTCCTCCCTGACCGCGATGTGGCCAAGGATGGTACTGCGCCGCCCGAGTTCTTTTACCACCGCAGCCACCCGATCATTGGTGTCCGGGTCCCAGCCGCCCTTGGTGCGGAGGTCGAAGAGGAAATCAGAAAAGGCATCCTTCAACCGGGTATAGAGTTCCTGGTCGAAGCAGTAAAGGTGCTGGGTGGCAAGGATCGCCCGCAAGCGTTGTCCTTCGCCCTCACGGTCATCGCAGCACCGGGTGATGAGCTGCTCCAGGGCCGGCAGGGCGTCCTGGGGCAGGGGACGATCAAATCCAGGGAAGGCTGCAAGCAGACCTTCCAGCGCGACGATGAGCACCTGGGACAGCTTGAGATGGAGGGATTTGGTGAGCAGGCCGAGTCCGGCCTCGGGGGTGGAGAGTTCGGCCAGGGCCTCCACCAGGGCCTCTTGCAGCTTGGCTGGCTTGCCGTCGTGCAGCAGGTCAAGCAGGACCGGGGCAGCCGAGGGGTTCCGGATGGCACCGAGGGCCTCCACAGCCTCGAGAATGAGGTCATCCCGCACATCAGTCTTGAGGAAGGCCATCAGCGGTTCGGCTGCGGCCAGGGTGCCATTCTCGGTGAAGATCCGCAGGGCCGTACGGATCTTCTCCGGCTGGCCGGACTGAAACAGGGTCATGACTGCGGGGAAGCTGGAGGGCAGCTTTCCGAAGTGGCGCATGGCCCGGTGGCCGACTTCCACGATGGAATCCTGCATGGCGAGCACGAAAAAGGGCACCAGGGTGTCCTCCTCGCGCCCCCCCAGCACATCCAGGCACGCTGAGCGCCGTTTGGGATCCGGAACCCGGAGGATCCGAACCAGGGTGGTCTCCTCCGTCGCGGGCACGAGGCGGCAGAATGCATAGTCCAAGCCTTGGCTATACGGAAAGCGCTCGAAGCCGTTCTGGAGCGCGGGGAGGACGCTGGCCCCAGGCAAGGAGCCCCCCACGACTTGGCGCACCAGGCATTCGCAGACCTGGTCCAGCCTGGCTCCAGTGGAGACGCGCTGCTTGACCGCCGTATCTTGGGCCTCCGTGACCATGGCACTGAATCGGGCGACTTTGCCTTCCACCAAGGTGGTCAGGGCCTCAATGAGAAAGCGTTCGTAGGGTCCCCGGGCCCCATCCCGGAGCAAGTCGAGGTGTGGGAGTGGGTTCCCGGTCTCGCCCGCCGAAAGGGCCGCTCCCAGGGCCCGAACGGTGTCCCCGTGCTGCGAGCTCATGCGGTGTTCCAAGGCTTCGGCCAGTTCAGTCCGGGCCACCGTGCGCGATCCGATCTGCAGCCGTTGGGTCAAGGCGTCGAGAAGTTGAAGATCCTCAGAGGTCTGCAGGGTGTCCCGGAACAGATCCAGCAGCAGGGGGCCCGACGCGTCCCCTGGTATCTCGGCCACGGCCCGCAGCAGCAGGCGAAAGGCGAGGGGGTCAGCACCGGTCATGGCCTCCCAAAGCGCGGGGAGATCCCGCGGCTCGGCCACCGCCGCCAAGCCGCGGGCCCCCTGATGGGCCAAGCGGGGATTGCCCTCGCCTTCCAGGAGGCGGCCCAGGTAAAAAGCCATGGGTTGCAAGGATTCCTGGGCGCCGAGTTCCCGGCGAAGGATCAGTTGCCGATCGGGATCGAGGCGCTGGAGAGCCAGTGTCTGGAGCGCCTCCTGGGCCGAACGAATCTCCAGGCGGCCGAGCGCCGCGCACCCATCATCGAACACGCCCAGATCCGGCTCGTGCTGAAGGGCCTGGAGCAGCCAGGGCACCCACTCCGGCCAGTCGAATTTCGCCGTGAGCCCCAGGATGAACCGCTTCAACGCCGGTGTGGTGGTGGGTTTAACCAGCCGGTTCCCAAGTTCCGGAAGGGCCATCTGATGAAGTTGCTGCAGCAGCTGGTGGAGGCGGGCCTGGGAGGCGGCATCGCCTTCCGGATGGTTGCCCAGCCAGGCTCGAAGTTCGTCCAGGGGGGTGATCAGGATGTGTCGGAGGGGTGCGGCCATCTTGTTCCCATCGGCTGGGGAGGCCCCGGGGTCAAGAACCACCATTTTCCACTGGAAGTGTTAGCGTTTTTCCATGCGCTTCCTGTTCCCCGCCTTTATGGCCATCACCCTCCAGGCCCAGCCTCCCGCCTTTGTGGCGCAGATGGCACCCGCCGCCCAGGCGGAGGCCCTGGACATCATGAAGCGGGCCGATTTCGTCTTTGAGACCCGGACCCAACCCAAGCACGTGAAGTTGGCCACCATGGAAAAGCTGTTCGACCATCCGCGGCTGGGCGCGGCCATGTGGCGGCACTGTCAGTTCGTCCCAAGCTTTTACGCATTCATCCACCCGGACGGCGCCTGGAGCATCAACGACACCCGGGGGCTCAAGGGCACCCTGCGCCTCGTCTACCAGCGTCCCGGCCACCGGGTGTACCTGGTGGAGGGCGTGGCTGAGAAAGGCCGACTCAAGACTCCGTTCTCGGTGGGCGCACGCATGCTCACTTCGTATAAGTACTGGGAAGGAAAGAATGGGTTCGAGAGCCACCTCCAGACTTGGACGGCCCTGGACTCCGCCGTGCTGGGCGTGTTGGCTCGCCCCTTCCGCGGTTACATCAAGGGACGCCAGGACGAGTTCATCGCCTACATCAACGGGAACGTGGCCACCTTCGGGGAATTCGCCGAACTGAGCCCCCGCGACTTCCAGGGTCCGCTCAAGCGCGATGGTGACCCGGTGGCCCTGCGCGAGTACGAAACGCTCTTCCTGGGGAAATGATGCGACTCCCCTTCGCAGCGTCTTTCCGTGCCCTGGCCCGGCCGGACATGGCGTTTGCCTCGCCTCCCCCTGCCCTCGGAAGGGCCGTGCGGGACATGGCCCTGGTCTGGATGCCCTTGGCCCTGGTGAACGCCGTCTGGACGGCTTCGCGCGCGGTCCATGCCTATGATGCCCTTCGCAGAGGGAGGATCCCGTCCGGGGTGTTCGGTTGGTTGGGCGTCGATCCGACGGACCTCCGCGAGCTGCTGTCGGCCCTGCCCGCCCCCCCCGCCTTCGGGCGGATCTGGCCCTGGCTCGTGGTGGCTGTCCCGTTGGGCGTGCTCGGGACCTGGGTCCACCACGCCGTTTGGGACCACACGGGCCTCTGGCTCCTGGGCGGTCTGAAGAAGAAACGGGGTTTCCGGACCAGCCTGCTGGCGGAAGCCGAGGCCCTGCGCATCGCCGCCGTAGGTACTCTGTGGGGATTGCTGGGGTTCGTGCCGGTCCTGGGCCCGGTGCTGGCCCTTCCCCTGTTACTGCTGGACGCCTACCTATGGCTGTTCCGGGGGTTCGCGCTGGCCGCCCGGCACGGCTGCGAGCCCTGGCGGGGGATCGCGGCCACCGTGGTGCATGCGGTGCTGCTGGGAGGCTGTTTCCTAGGCGTCTTATCCCTGATGCTCTTCATGGTCCGGATGGCCGCATGAAGCGGATTCCCTGGGTGGCGCTGGGCGCCCTGCTCGCCGGATTGGGCGTCCGGGTGGCCGGCCTCCTCCAGCCGGTGTCGGAGCTGCTGCCGGGGTGCGCCTTCAAGCGTCTCACTGGCTTCGCCTGCGCCACCTGCGGCCTCACCCGGTCAATGGTGGCCCTGGGCCAGGGGGACTGGCGGGCGGCTTTCCACTGGTATCCCGCTGCGGCCGCCCTTGCGCTGCTGCTCCCTCTCCTGGCGATTTGGGATCTCCGCCGGGCCTGGCGCGGCGATGCCTACCCGGCCCTCCCGGACACGCGGGCGGCCCGAGTGTCCGCCTGGTTGATCCTGCTTGGGATCTGGGTGCTGCAGATGGCGCGAGGGATTTAGAGGCCGTTTTGAATCCGGGCCTCCTTCGGGCATGCTTTGGTCACGCCTCACCGGAGTCCTGCCATGTTCCAGCAAATCCTGGATCAGCTCATCGAACGAGTGCCCGAGGCCCTGGCTGCGACCTTTAACGACAAGGACGGCGATCCGGTCTGTTCGCGCAGCATCCAGGTCCCCAACGAGGGTTTGCAGCTGCTGGGCGCCTACCAGCACGTGGTGAAGCGGCACCTCCAGCAGGCCGTGGGGGAGTTCGACCGTGGTGAGATCAGGCAGGTGGCCTTTGCGACGGATCAACACTGGATCCTCATGATGGGCGCCCAGGAACGGTGCACGCTGGTACTGGTGATGCAGCGGGAGGGCCTGCTTGGCCGGGCCCGTTTCCGCATGGAGCAGGCCGTCGAGGCTCTGAATCACGAACTTTAATGCTGTCCGGGGGGACCGCCTGCTCGCTGCGCTCGCGATGTCCCCCCGGGCCCCCGCCAGGTGAGTGGGATGAACCCGCTCACCTAGCCTAGGAGCCTCGATGGAACGGTTCATTGGTCTGGCCGGAATCATGGCCTTCATGGCCCTTGCCTACCTGCTGTCACACAAGCGGAGTGCCATCCATTGGCGGACCATCGCCTGGGGGCTTGGGCTACAGTGGATCTTCGCGCTCGTGGTGCTGAAGGGGCCCGCCATCGCGGCCCTGCTGTCGTTCCTGCCCTTTCCGAAGGGTACCGGCTGGCTGGTATTGGCGCTGATGTTCACGCCCATGCTGCTGCGCCGCTTCGCCGCCTATGAGAACAAGGCCCTCAACTGGGGGCTCTTCGGCGTCATTGTTCTCGGCATGCTGCGCGGGAACCTGGTGGGTGCCTCTTTTGACCAGATGCGCATCGTGGTCGAACACCTCATGGCCTACGCCCACGCGGGCGCCAGCTTTGTCTTCGGCGCCCTGTCCGACGGACCCGGCGGCAAGGTGGGGATGGTGTTTGCCTTCGCGGTGCTGCCCACCATCATCTTCGTGGCCTCCATCTTCGCGGTGCTCTACTACATCGGCGTCATGCAGTGGGTGGTGGGAGCCTCCGCCCGGGCCATGGGCCGCTTCCTGAAAATCTCCGGCGCGGAGAGCGTCAGCGTAGCCGCGAGCATCCTCATGGGCCAGACCGAAGCGCCCCTCACCATCCGGCCCTTCCTGGCCCGCATGACCCGCAGCGAACTGATGGTCATCATGACCGCGGGCATGGCCCACGTATCTGGAAGCATCATGGTGGCTTATGTGCAGGTGGCCCACGTGGACATCGTGCACCTGCTGACCG
>JANXYT010000227.1 GCA_025355915.1 Holophagaceae bacterium | reverse complement strand
CCGCACTGGTCGCCGATGAGCAGGGAATCGCACTGGGAATAATTGCGCGCGTTTTCCGCGCCGGGCATGATCTTCACCATGCCGCGGTAGGTGTTCTGGCCGTGGCCGGCGGAAATGCCCTTGTAGATGATGGTCGAGCGGCTGTTCTTGCCGATGTGGATCATCTTGGTGCCGGTGTCGGCCTGTTGGCGGTTGTTGGTCAACGCGACGGAATAGAACTCGCCGACTGAATCGTCCCCCTGCAAAATGCAGCTCGGGTATTTCCAGGTGATGGCGGAGCCGGTCTCCACCTGCGTCCAGGAAATCTTCGAGCGCTTGCCGCGGCAGGCGCCGCGCTTGGTGACGAAATTGTAGATGCCGCCCTTGCCGTCCTTGTCGCCGGGATACCAGTTCTGCACCGTGGAATACTTGATCTGCGCGTCGTCCAGCGCGATCAGCTCCACCACCGCGGCGTGCAGCTGGTTCTCGTCGCGCATCGGCGCGGTACAGCCCTCAAGGTAGCTGACATGGCTGCCCTCGTCGGCGATGATGAGCGTCCGCTCGAACTGGCCGGTGCCGGCGGAATTGATGCGGAAATAGGTGGACAATTCCATCGGACAGCGCACCCCTTTCGGGATGTAGCAGAAGGAACCGTCTGAGAAAACCGCGGAATTGAGCGCCGCGAAGAAATTGTCGGCGATGGGAACCACCGAGCCGAGATATTTTTTGATCAGCTCCGGGTGTTCGCGGACCGCCTCGGAGAAGGAGCAAAAAATAATGCCCAGCTCGCCGAGTTTGCCTTTGAATGTCGTGGCGACGGAAACCGAATCCACCACCGCATCCACCGCGACGCCCGCAAGGCGCGCCCGCTCGTGCAGGGGCACGCCGAGCTTGTCGAACATCTTGAGCAGTTCGGGATCGACATCGTCCATGCTCTTGGGGCCGTCGGTCTTCGCCTTCGGCGCGGCGTAATAAATAATATCCTGATAATCAATTTTGTTATAGGTGACATTCTGCCAAGTCGGTTCCGTCATGGTCAGCCAATGGCGATAGGCCTTGAGGCGGAATGCCAGCAGCCAGTCAGGCTCGCCCTTCTTGGCCGAAATGAACCGGATGACGTCCTCGTTCAACCCGGGCGCGACGCTATCGGCCTCGATGTCCGTCACGAAGCCGTACTTGTATTCCTGGCTGGTGACCCCATTCAAGGTGGTGCTCATCGCCGTCTCCCGATCCCCTTCATTTTGGAATCTCGACTAAATTTGTCAACTTAATAAGCTGTGGCTGGAATCACGTTACCCACAGGAAAGATTCACCACGAAGACACGAAAACACGAAGAAAAGCGGAAGTTGGGTGTCATGAACGAGACCTCTTCGTGATTTTAAAAGGGTTACGAATGTCCAAGCTGGCCATCTCTTAAATTCGTGTCTTCGTGTCTTCGTGTCTTCGTGGTAGATCCTTTTTGTTTTTAATCTTTCGGAGTCTCGTCCAATTCCTTGATCAGGCCTCGAATCTGAGTCTTGACGCCCTTGGCCTGGCTTTCGTTGAGATCACCGGCATCGGCGTCCAGGCCGGCCTTGAGCAAGGTCCGGGCTTCCTCCCGCGCGCCCAGGCCCGCGAGGGCGGAGCCGAGCTGGAAGTGGTTGATGAGGGTGGGCTCTTTTTCCAGGAGGGGGTCCAGCAGGTCCAGCACATCCTGGTGGTGCTTGAGCGCCAGCAGGTACTGGCCGAGCAGGGTGCGGGCCCGGGGCTCCATCCCGGGCAGGGGGTGGGCGTGGAGCCGGCGGACCTCGACGAGGTCCTGATCGGTGATGTCCCCGTTCATGAGCCGGTAGGCCAGGCGCATGAGGGCAGCCTCCCAGGCTCCGGTGCTCTTGGGGTGGCGGGTAAGGAAGGCATCCAGGGCCCGGGTGATCTCCGGTTCGCGCTTCTGTTCCATGAGGTGTTCGAGGACCAGGCGCAGGGCCAGGAAACAGAGCCGTGGATGCCGGTCGGAGCAGGCAAAATCCAGGGCAGCCTTCATCTGCTTTTCGGGGTCCTTCAGGAAGGCCAGGCGGAGGTCGAGCCACTCGGAGCGCTGGCTCCGGCCCTTGCGGCGCGCCCGCCGCAGCAGCACCCCCGCGCCTTCGGTCTGGTTTTCGTCCAACAGGGCTTCGGCCTCGTCCAGCAGGATCTGGGTGCCGGTCTTGCCGTCGCGGGCTTCCCTCAGCTGGGGATGGTTCTCGGCGTCCAGCATGAGCAGGAGGTGGGGATCTCCGGGGTTCTGCAAGAGCAATTCCTGGAGGATGGCGAAGGCCTTGGGCCGTTCCTCTTGCAGGAGGTAGGCCTCGGCCAGGGCTTCGCGCACGTGCAGGTCGCCCGGCAGGTAGGCGCTGGCCTCCTTCAAGGCGGGCACGGCCATGGCGCTTTCCCCGCGGGCCAGGTGGACCTGCCCCAGCAGCAGCAGGGTTTCCCCGTCCTTGCGCCGCGCCACGGCCTCCTGGGCGGCTTCCAGCGCACCCTGGAGGTCCTCCTGGTCGAGGAGCAGTTCCGCCAGCATCATGCGGGGTTCGGCATCCTCCGGGCGCAGGTCCGACGCCTGGTGCAGGGCCTCGATGGCCTGATCGGCGCGCTCGGGCAGCTCCTGGAGCAGCTTGCCCAGCAGCATCCAGGCCTCGAAGTGGCGGGGGCTCAGGCCCACGGCCTTCCGGGCGAGGCTTTCGGCCTCCTCGAAGTTCTGGGCGGCCTCGTGCAGCGAGGCCGCGGTGAAGATCAGTTCGTAGTTCTTGGTGTCCAGGGCCAGGGCCTGGCCCAGGCGCTGGGCCGCGCCCGGCAGGTCGGCCGCTTCCAGCAGGGCCGTCGTTTCCAGCAGGGCCCGCTTGAGCTGGGCCATGGACTTGGGCCGGGCGATGGGCAGGATGCGGGCCCGGTAGCGCGTGAAGAGCACCCGGGCGCTGATGAGGTGCAGGTTCTCCTCCACCAGCTGCTCCCAGCGCTCGGAAAAGGCGTGGGCGTCCAGCTGGCGGTTATGCTCCATCTCCTGCACCAGAGCCATGAGGCCGTTGCGTAGCATGACCTCGCTGCGCTCCAGCTTGCCGAGCTGGTCCGAGACGGTTTCCAGGTAGGTCTCCACCCGGCGCAGGGTCTCTTCGAGGCCCGTGATCCGTTCCAGCAGGTGCTCTTCCAGGTCCTCGCCGCCGTCGGAATCCTCCGGTTCGTCCTCCCAGGTCTGGTCCCCGGCCAGGATGAGCAGCCGCGTGCCGCACTTTAGACAGGTCTCCCGGTCCCCGGGGTTCCAGGAAAGGCAGTTTTGGCAGTAGGAACCGGGCAGATCATTGGCCATGGCCCTAGGATAGAGGGTTATGGTGGTGGCCGAGCCCGGAAGGTTTTATCCTTGGGCCCTCAAGGAATGTCCGATGAGCGATGAACAGGAACGGCAGGACAAGCGGCAGGAAGCCATGGAGTGGGTGGGGAAGGCCTACCAGCTGCACATGAAGGGGGAGGTGGACAAGGCCATCGGCCTCTACACCAAGTCCATCGAGATCCATCCCACGCCGGAGGCCTACACGTTCCGCGGCTGGGCGCGCTCCTTCGAAAAGGACTACGCCGCGGCCATCGAGGATTGCCACCGCGCCATCGATCTGGATCCCGAGTTCGGGAATCCCTACAACGACATCGGGGCCTATTACCTGGAGCAGCACGAGCCCGACGAGGCCATCCCCTGGCTGCGCATGGCCCTCAAGGCCAAACGCTACGAGACCTACTGCTTTCCCCACTTCAACCTGGGCCGCGTCTTCGAAGCCAAAAGCCAGCTGGACAAGGCGCTGGAGCACTACCGCCATGCCCTGGAGGAGGACCCCCGCTACGCCCTGGCCGCCAAGGCGGTGGAGCGGGTGAAGGGCAAGCTCGCAGTGCGGAACCCAGAGAAGATCAGCTGAAGGCTGGTGGCCCCAAAGCAGGTTCAGGGACCCGCCCACCCCGGGGGGTCCCGGCCGCTGGTTCAGGTCAGGATACTGTCGGCCCTGATACCAATAAGCCATGGGAGCGATCACCCAGGTCTACCGGACGATGAAACCATCCGGACTCTGCGTTGCCGTAATTTCAAGACTCAAGAAGCCAATTAAAGATAATATTTATGCACCACACGGTCCGTTGATCTTTTGTTGACTCATAGGTTGTCTTTCGTGGAGCATGGTGGACGTTCGAGTCCATCTTTGCCTGTTGGCAGTTTCCACGATGGCTTTCCCGCGTGGATCCAGCAGAACAGGATTCCAGATTCCTGATGCGGGACCGGGTCGCGCACACCCATGGCCGACCCTTCCCGCCTCTGTGGTGGGAGAGTCCATGAGTACCTGCGGCGTGTGTTCCTGCGGAGTCGAGATCAGCGAGGCCGACCTGCTCCTGCGCCTGGAGGAGACCATCGGGCAGTACCAGACCGTGCCGGGCGGGCTCATCCCGGTGCTCCAGATTGCCCAGGGCATCTATGGCCATCTGCCAGAACCCGCCCTGCAGCGCATCTGCGCGGGCCTGGGCAAATCGTACAGCGAAGTGGCCGGGGTGGTGAGCTTCTACAGCTTCTTCTCCACGGTGCCCCGGGGGCGCCACACGATTCGGGTCTGTCTGGGCACCGCCTGCTACGTGCGCGGCGGCAAGCGCGTGCTGGAGGGCTTCAAGCAGTCCCTCGGCATCGACGTGGGCCAGACCACGCCCAACCTCCAGTTCACCCTGGAAGTGGCGCGCTGCCTCGGCGCCTGCGGCATCGCGCCCGCGTGCCTGGTGGACGCCGATGTTCATCAGAGCATCAAGCCCACCCA